>NZ_JBQKUH010000015.1:0-77327 GCF_054968485.1 Leisingera sp. G5_S3_59_S7 | reverse complement strand
GCGGCTCGTTCAAGCGCTCTGATCTGAGGGAGGCCGAAGTTGCACCAAAACTGAGTCAGAGCCATTTTTGGACGCCGATTTCCCCGCTACGGGGTCAAAACTGCATGCCTGTTCACGGGGCTGGCCTCGCCATGGCAATGTCCGCTCTGCACGCTTCTCACACGTTCATTCCTTGCGCGGCACCCGGCGGTTTGGGCTCGGAGATGCCCTGCGGCGACGCAGAAATAAATGGGACTAAATGAAAGCCGGAATGTCAGCTTCCTCAGATGGCACCACGTGATCTCGCACCTGCCGAGAAGGTCCGCAAACCGCCCTTCGTGCATGACAGGCGAAGAGCAAACGCGGCTCGAATCGTGTCTGCTTCGGGCCGTTCGTGATCGACTGCGCCCGCAGCAATCCAGCCTGGCGCTCATAGCCGATGATGGCTCGGCTGGAACAGGTGGCTTTGCCGATTGAACCTGCAAATCAGCCCTGATTTTCCTGAAGGAAGTCAATTCAAACGTAACAGAACCCGCGAGCAAAAAACAGGAGCTGGGTCACCAAACTGACAGAAAGGTCAGTTTTGCTTGGCATTCTATAGAAAGGAAGTGGCGGACCGAGGAGGATTCGAACCCCCGACCCCTTGATTCGTAGTCAAGTACTCTATCCAGCTGAGCTATCGGTCCACTGCGGCGGGGTTTAATCATAGCGCTGCAGAGTCGCAACCCTAAAAGACGCCCGTCACTGTTTTTCTTCGCCGCCACTCTCGGCTTGGAGCCTGCAGGCTGCCGGGCTGTTCCGATGCCCCGCCCCCTTCGCCCCCAAAGCTGCCCGGAGTTGTGGTATAAGTCTGTTAACTGCGCTTTCCCGGCCAGGCCGGATACCGGGGGAGCCCCACGTTGCAAAAATCGAAAGGGGCGGCAGATGCCGGACCGGAACTCCGCAGGTTTTCAGCTCAGACCGCTGGAAACAGAAGACCTCACCACAGCCGCTTGCTGGCTTCAGAACATTGCCGACATGGCTTGTTTCGACCGCTCGACCCGCGTTCCGCTCAGTGCGCCGGGACTTGAGCAGGCGTGGGAGCTTTTCAACGATACCAAGGCAAACGCCAGCAAGTGCTGGTTTGCTCTCACCACAGAATCCGGTGAGCTATGCGGCATCACCGGCCTGGAGAGCATCTCGGCGGTGAACCGTGATGCGGTGATTGCCATGTTCATCGAAGAATCCAGGCGCAGGCAGGGTGTTGGAATCCGGGCCCTGGCACTGCTTTTGGACTTTGCCTTCCGGCAGATCGGGCTAAATCGCGTTACATCGTACTACCGGGCCGACAACACCCGCAGCGAACAGCTGACAGCGCGTGCCGGTTTCGCCACCGAGGGCCGGATGCGGGCCGCATGGTTTGCAGAAGGCCGTTTTTTTGACATGGTCACCGTAGGCCTCCTGCGGGAGGAATGGGACGCCAGCCGCAAAACGCTGGCGCAGGAGCTTGGCGCCGGTCCGCGGGTCAGTTTCCGCGGCGCAGAAGCCGCCGGATGGGCTTGGCCGCCTGGCCCTGCAGACGCGCCGGAAGGATGAGCGGCGGCAACAGCGGCCTCAGCCCGCACTCACAGGAGGAGGACAGCTTGTGAGCGGCCACAATAAGACAACAACGGTCCGGCGCCAGCTCGGTGCGGTGCTGTTTGCCGATGTTGTCGGCTATGCCCGGCTGATGGGGAATGATGAGATCGACACCTACAGCGCTCTGAAGTCCCTCCTTGAACAGCTGGAAACGGCCTGCCAGGCGCATGAGGGGCAAGTTGTGGCTGTCCGCGGCGACGGGGTCCTGGCCCTGTTTGAAACCGCTACCAATGCCGTGGAATTCGGTGTCGAGCTGCACCGCATTGCCGAGCAGAGCAACAACACACGGCCGGAGGATCAGCACCTGCGGTTCCGGGCCGGTGTTCATATGGGTGAAATCCTGGTCGATGACCGCGGCATCCACGGGGATAACGTGAATATTGCCGCACGGCTGCAGGAAATCGCGGAACCCGGCCGAGTCTTTGTCAGCGCGTCCGTCTATGAGCAGATCCGCAATCGGCTGCGCTTCGGCTTTGAATTCCTCGGCCCGCAACGGCTCAAGAATATTGCCGAGCCGGTCGCCGCCTATTGCGTCCGGAGCGAAGTAGCTGGTGCCGCCATGGCGGCAACACGGCGCCCGGAGACCCAGCAGGCACACCGCCCGCCGCCCGGCATCCCTTCGGTTGCCGTGCTGCCGTTTGCCAGCCTCGGCGGTGAGCCGTCCGACAGCTGGTTTGCCGACGGGCTGACGGAGGACATCATTCTGAATTTGTACAAGTTCAAGAACCTCTTCGTCATTGCCCGCAATTCCTCTTTCTTTTTCAAAGCCACCACCATGCCGCCGCAGGAGGCCGCCCGGGAACTTGGGGTACGCTATGTCGCCCGCGGCAGCGTCAGGCGGGCCGCCGCCCGTGTCCGGATTGCCGTGGAGCTGATCGACGCGGAAACCGGCCGCACCATCTGGGGCGAACGGTACGACCGCAATATCGACGATATCTTTGCCATTCAGGATGAGGTGACCGACGCCATCGTGGCCGCGACTGCGGTGCTGATCGAGGCCCAGGAGCGCAAGCGGATGGCACAGACGGCGCCCGCCGATCTGGCCGCTTACGGCTATGTGCTGCGCGGCCAGCAGTATATCTTCCGTTACACAAGACAGGACAACCGCGAGGCACAAACGCTGTATGAGCGCGCCCTGGCGCGCGACCAGGACTATGCCCGGGCCTCTGCTGCAATCTCCCGGACCATGAATATCGATTGGCGCTATTCCTGGGCCAAGGACGCCGAGCACGCGCTGGATACGGCCCTGTCATATGCGCAGCGGGCGGTAGAACTGGATCCCACAGACGCCCGCGGCTTTGGCGAGCTTGGCTTTGTGCATCTGTACCGCAAGGAGCATGATGCAGCGATCGGCGCCTACCGGCGTGCGCTGGCTCTGAACCCCAATGACGCAGACCTGCTGTCGGATTACGCCGATGCGCTGGCCCATTCCGGCGACAATCAAGCCGCGATCGGAAACCTGCAGCAGGCGATGCGGCTCAACCCGTATTTCCCGGATCAGTATCTGTGGCACCTGGGCGGCGCTTACTACAACCTCAAACAGTATGATGCGGTGATCGACACGCTAACCAAGATGAATAACCCGACCGAAGGACAGCGCATGCTTGCGGCCAGCTATGCGCAGTTGGGGGACATGGACCAAGCCCGCAACATGGCGGCCAGGCACCGCGAAGCACATCCAAATTTTTCACTGGACCGCTGGGCCAAGGTGCAGCCCGACCGGCTGGAGGAAGACACCCTGCATTTTGTCGAAGGGCTCAAAAAGGCGGGGTTTTGACCAAGTCCAAATGACGGGACTTCATGGCCGCCCCGCGGCGCGCGCTCCGCGGCGATCTTCAGGTTCAATCCTGCTGCAGAAAACGGTGTCAGTCGCCTGAACCGCGGGCCTTGGCGCCGCTGACCTTGGCACCACTGACTTTTGCCCCGCTGACTTTGGCTCCGCTCACCTTGGCCCCGCTGACCTTGGCACCGCTCACCTTGGCGCCGCTGATATCAGGGCCGCCCCCGCCGAAATAGACATCCAGCAGCACCTGTTCCAGCATACCGGTCATCACGTCCATGCGGATGGAATAATCGGCCTTGTCATAGTCCCAGACCCGGATGTCGTTTGCGATCTGGTATTCCGCTGAGGCAACCCCGGTCACGGAAGGATCCAAAGGAGCACGGGCAGCCTGATCCTGAGGCGCGTTATCAGCTGTCGCACTTTCGCCGTCGCCATGCACCAGGAAAATCACTGGTTCCGGCAGCTCGAAATACGTGCCTTCATATGAAAACCCGTAGATACGTGCGAGTTTCGCATCATCACTCAGCTGATCAGCCAAGAGGTTGTTGCGGCCCCGGCTTCTTTGCTGCCGCTTTCCGGCCCGGGTAAACTCCTGCTGTCCCGCGCTGTAATCGCCGACCTGTTTCCACAAGCCCTGGCGGGGTCCGTGGGCAATTTCAACAATGGTTCCTTTCGGGAACTGCTGCTGATCTTCCCAAGGATTGTTTTCGCCGCTGCCAACTTTGTAGAGGCCGTTTTGCCCCTTATTGGTCTGCGCCATCACCAGAACCTTGTCACCCGGCGCGAGCGATTCACCGTTCACTGACGTACCACTCAGGTTCTGTACATTATTGACCGTGCCAACAATGGCGCCAGCGAATTTAGGGACGATTTTTATGTCTTCGACCAGACGTCCAAATAACAGCACTTCAGAAAAACTCAGTAAAGACTCGGCCACCGTGCACACTCCCGTGGCTATGGAAACAACACCAGAAGATCTTTTCGCATTTCCGCGGGCGCAATCGGCGCCACTCCATTTTCCGGAAAAGTCCCCCTGAGGGTGAAAGTAGCACAAAAAGAATAGAAATTACAGCCATCAGGGCATGCCTTCACCCGGCACCCGTGTCCGCACCGAATGCGCGTGGCTGTCCTCATCCGCTTCGGCCAGACGCGGCCCGGCCTCGAACAGGCCAATCCCGCGCATTCTGAAGTTGCCAGCGATAATCGATTCGAAGGCACCCCCGGTTGTTTCGCGGTCCACCGCCAGCAGCGCCTCCCCCACTGCCGCATAGGTGAGGGTTTCTGCCTCCAGCATGCTCCAGGCCGCCGCCAGATAGGCGCCCAAAAAGTCCCGCGCTTCGAGAAAAGAGATGCGGAACCCGTCAGGATCAAGCGCATAGCGTGCATTGAACAGCTCTTGCATCACATCGCCGTAATAGGGGCTTTCCTCCAGGTGGTCGGACAGATCCTCCATTTCCGGCGTGATCAGGTCATGCACCAGCAGCCGCTCGTGGAAGATGTCGACCAGAATATCGAACATTGCACCCGTCAGGGGCTCGGACAGCGCATGCTCGCTGCTCCAGCCCCGCGCAAATTCCTGCAATGTTCTGGTATTGGCCGCCATCCGGATTTGCGCATTTCCGGCAAGCTCGGCAAAGCGGTTCAGCTGGTTGAAGGTGTAAAGATTGCCGCTGGTGCTTTCCAGCAGCTCCTCGACCACAGAGCCGAAATGCAGCGAGGCAATCAGCGCCACCATATCCGCTGCGGATTCGTGAAAGCCGTAATACTCTCCCGACACATCCTCGGACACCGGCATTCCGACAACACTGTAAATGATGGCATGGCCGACTTCATGCGCGACAACATCGAAATTCAGGCTGTAGGCGCGGTACTCGCCGCCGTGCTCGCTGGTGCCGCCGGTTTCCAAAAAGCCCCAGCCGATGTGGGCGTTGTCCAGGCTCGGCAGCAGGGACAGTTCCAGCCGGTCATAGTCGCGGGCAAAATGCCAAGGGATCGGATGCCCGAAGTATTCTTCCCACACATCCAGGGTGAAATGGGCCGAGGCAAAGAGATGCGCCGCCTCGAATCCGGGGTCCGAAGGCAGAATATGAACAAAGTGACCGTCTTCATCCGGTTCCGGCGGCGGATGAACCTGCCCGTGCCAGGGCGGCAGGTACATGCCCGGCCCGGATGGCCCCGGGACGATGGCGCCAAAAGGAATGGTCTTTCCCGACGGGTTGACCACATACATCCGCGGACCCGACGGCCCCGGCCCGAGCGTGCCGGGAGGCGCGGATATCTCAACCAGCTCCAGCTCCGGCTCTGCCGTCCGGAACGGGGATTGCGGAAACAGCAAAAAGCGCGTGCCGGGCGCTTCCTCCGCCATTTCATAAGGGTCGTCCATGCGGTCCTCCCGATCTGCGGAGGCCTTGCCGATGGCCCTGCCTATTCCCGGCTTTTTTGTTCTGGCCGTGTTTTGCACCCTTGATGATACATGAATTCCTGCCGGATCAGCTCAAAGAATTCATCGCGGCTGCGGCAGCCAATTGACTCCAGGTATTCGTCCAGCCTGTCCGGGATGTCCCGCTGCAGCAGCGTTTCAAAATACCAGACCGCCAGCGGCAGGCGCTCCTGCTCGGTCACAGGTCCGGACGGGGGGTCTTGCGCGTCCAAGTAACGCTCCTTTGACATCGCTCGCGATTTCAGCCCGGCATAGGCGCCTGCCTGCCGCAGTTCCGCCAGCAGATGAGGGGCCAGCTGTCCGTTCAGCGGGCCCGCGACGCTCCCGGCAAGAGCCGCATCACCGAGCCAGTCCTCATAGGCCGCTGCAGACAGCCCGTTGTCGTCCAGCCACCGGCGCAGGCTGCTGCTGCTGAACAGTCCCAGCGACTCGCGATGCGCCGACATTTGAGCAGCCAGAGTTTCCCGCTCCGCTGTGCGGCCGCTGTTGCGTGCTTCCTGCAAGGCCAGATGGCGCAGCAATGCGCGGGTGCGGAAGTCCTCATAGCGCTCAGGATTCAGCCGCAACTCATCCAGAACTTGCCGGTCTTCCGCCTGCAAACGGTGTGCCTCCGCCTCGATGCGCCGGACCAGGGTCTGCCAGGCAAGCGTGCGCTCGACCTTTGGACGCGGCGCCGGGCCGGTTTCACGACCCTCATTCAGATAAGCCGCCATTTGCGCCAGCATTTCCCGCGCATCGTCCCGCTTGGCATCCACCCGCCCGGACTTCAGCCAGGCCTTAAATCTGTCGCACCACGGCGCGGCCTGAAACTCTGCCAGTATCTGGTCCCAGACCCTGTGCTGGTAGAACCGCATCTTGGCAGCATCCAGTAAGGCTGCCGCCTGATCCGCATCCAGCACCGCGTCGCCTTCTGCCCGCGCAACCGTGGCCCGGATCGAGACCATCGGTTCACTTAGCGGCGCGAACCCCAGCTCTGCCGGGCCGTGCAGCACCGCGACCTCATCGTCGTCAATTATCGAGCCGTTGGCGTAGGCCTCAAAAATACTGCCGGCACCAATCATACCGAAAGAGGACAGCTCAGCCGCCCTCAGCGCCCCCATGCTGGCGCTGCCAAACACCGCGATCCCTCGTTCCAGCGCCCAGAGGATTTCCTTGTGCCAGACGGAGGGCACCCCTTCGAAATACCCGTCGATCAAGCCGATGGCCTTGGCGCCTTGCCTGGCAGCCCTGTATATGTCGCCCTGAGCGGCCGGGGGAAGCACCGAAGCCTCGATGTAAGCCGCCACTTCTTCTGACCCGATTGTCGGGCCGGCAAAGACCACTGCTGTCATGGCCGGCTCTCCCCGGCGGCCAGCGCCCGCGGTCCCGGGACAAAATCGGGATCGTCATGCGGCGCTTCCAGCCCCGGGATCACCGCGCGCACCACGGCAACCCCCAACCCCGGGCGTGACAGGTCGACAGTCAGAACCTGCCGCATTCCGGCCCGCGCCAGCTTACTTAAAATCCTGGACAGATCCTCTTCGAATGTAGTGGAGGAACAATCCGGACAGTCCTCTAACCGGGCGGTTGCCTTCGTCTGGTCCAGCAGGCTGCGGACATATTGCGTGCGTTCGGCCGAAGCCTGCGGTGTGAACTCTTCCGGATCCAGATCATCGCGGGCGCCGGAAATATAGGTCAGCCGGGTCTGCGCCGCCTCCGTCAGTGCCCGCAACAGGGCGATATTCCGGTCCGGGTGGCAGCCGCTGCCTATCCCGATGTGGCCGGGCCGGGTGCCGCCCTCGCAGATCATGCAATGAAACGCGGCCACGCCAATGTCTGAGGTTATGTTCCAGATACCCGCCCGCAGACCGGCGCACTCCAACCGCTCCAAGGCTTCGCGGCAGCGCGGAACCTCAATTGCCGACGGGTCGATCCGCGGGCCGGGCGTAGCCTGGTGCCACAGGGTGATCGCATCCCGTTCGATCAGTTCGCAGATGGCGTGGCAAGTGGCCTCTGCCAGGCTGTTGCCTGAGGCCAGCCCGTTGGTTGTGCGCGGAAAGGCCCCCTGCCCGCCGCAAGGCCGCGCGGTGTAATCGGTGTCCACCATTTCAAAGGGCAGCCAGTGAGCTTCATTTGTGACAAGGTCCACGCCCTCCACCCACAACACGGGGCGATGGGGATCAAAGCTGCCTCCTGTCACCCTTGGCAGGCGCTCCGCATCCGCGACCCGCGCTTCCTGCTGCAGGTCCGCATAGCTGGCCACGCGCAATGGCCGGGTGATCCGCTCTGCGTGCCAGGTTTCAACCGCCTCCATCACGCCGGAGGCCTGCGCCGCCTCCAGCGTCAGCCCCTTGCCCAGCGCCACCGCGACAGAGCGGGAATTGGGCCGGGTCACCATCACCGTGGGCAGGCCGACGCGGTCCAGGCCGGTCAGGTTGGCAATGCGTGTGATACCCATTTCAGCAAGATGCGGCCTGACCGCTGCCAGCGTCTGTGCGGGATCGCACAGCCGGTGGGTGTCCAGTGTATATCCCTTGTTCTGCGCTTTAGGCATGGGGCAGGCCTCACTATCACGACCGCCGGGGATGGGCTGCCGACAGCAGCTTGGCCGCCGGCACACTCTGCCCAAGGATGCTGGATCTCGCGTTGCGGGTCAACAAAACAGCCTTTCCAGCCGTATCACTGCCCAAGGCACGGTCAGTGCTGGGGGCGGAAGTCGAACACTGGCACAAAACTTGCCGGCGCCAGGGACTGCTCCAAAACGTCGGCGCCAATGCTGTTTCCATCGAGCACGAAGATCTCCGGCCCGGCATGTTTCACTTGCAGTTTTCCTTCGATAGCCCGCACGGCCATCTCAATAGCCAGCCGCCCCTGCAGCACCGGAAAATCTGTCGGCGCCGCAATGATGCGCTCTCTCAATACCCCGCGATAAACGGCGTGGGTCATGTAATCCGAAACCACTCGCACCTTGCCCTGCAACCCCCGTGCGCGCAGGACCGAGACGGCGGCCTGGGCTGCTGGCGCGGACCCGGCAATGTAATCGAGGTCACCGGTCTCATCGAGCGCTTCCTCCACCAGCCGCACCTGAATTTCCCGGCCAGTGTCTCCGTACTTCGTCACCGCAACCACTGCCGAGCTTTCCTCCAGCGCCGAGCGAAAGCCCTGCTCAACAAACTTAACCCAGCCTGCATTCCGCGGACCCGGAAACCAAGCGACTTTCACCGGTGCCGTGCCTTTGGGGTGCCGCTCTGCAATCACCCGCCCTGCGACGGCGCCCATTTCCGTCCAAGACACTCCCACCTTGGCGGAGACCCCGGCATCCGCGATGTCATTCACCGCCGCTATCACGGGAACCGTCTCCGAAATCTGTTCAACCGTGCTGGTAAGCCCGTCAAAGGACACCGTGCCAAGGACCAGTGCATCCGCCCCGGCTGCCACGCAGTCTTCTACTTGGCGGATCTGCCGCTGCAAGTTGGGATACCCCCCGGCCTCGACCAGCTGGAAGGAGACGCCCAGCCGTTCCGCCTCGGCGACCATGCCGTAGTTGACGCTCAGCCAGTAGGCGTCCTTCAGATGCGGATAGGCGACGCACAACCGCCACGCACGGGCGGCTTTTTCCAACGGAAGGTAATCCGCCACAGCGTACCCGCCTTCATAGCTGAACGGCGTCCGGGGCACCTGCAGGCGCCATGATTCCGCGGCCGCCGTCGTGCAAAGCATTGCAAGTACCAAGACCCAGACTGCGCGCATGCGTTCCCCTTCCTGCCGCCAAAGATAGGCAGCGGGGTGCAAAAGGGAAATTCAAAATTGCACCGCAGCTAAATGCGCGCGAAAGTCCATGGATGTTAGGAAAGCTCGGTCTCGGCGGCAAATTGAGCCTCGCATTCATAGTTATTGCGGGTCTTCCAACCCTTGCCGGTATCCTGGGACTGGTCGAGTTGAGAACGCTGGCACACCGTCAGGCAGACGTGATCAGCCAAACCATCCCCGCCATTGCCGAGGTGCGCGGCATGGCTGAAGAAAGCACCCGCATCATTGCTATTGCCCCCGAACTGGCCGCCGTCGGCTCCCAGGCTGAACGTGCAAAGCGTGCCCGCTTTCTGGCCGATCAGGTGGATGCCCTGACAGCGCGGCTCGACGCGCTGGAGCAGGCCGGGGGACCGGGCTCGTCTCGGTTGCGGGCGACGGTGAGCGATGCCGCCCGCGTATTGTCCCTCCTGAACGATCTGGTTGAGGCGCGCATTTCGCTGCGCGAGGAGTTCAAACAGCTTGCAGACCGCAACCTGACGGCTGCGAATAATTTGCTCAGCATGGCAGATACTTTGGTGGCCAATGCCGAAATGGGCACAACAGCCGTGATTTCCAGCCTTTACGGCCCCGGTTCCTCAACCGCTGAGGAGCAAGCACGCACCGACACGCTGGACAAGCTGCTTGAGGTCGACTTGTTTCAGCTGGGCCTGATGTTCGAGCTGCGCTCGCAAACAGCGGAAATCGGGCTGCTGATCAACCGGATCGAAGACGCCGCCAGCGAAACGGAGCTGGGCGAAATCGAGGCGTCACTTATCAGCCGGCTGAGGATTGTTTCGCGCCGGATCAAGGCTATTCGCGACCCCGGGCGGCGGCAGCAGGCTGAAGGTCATGCTGCACAGCTGCGGAGCGTTCCAGATGCTGCAACAGGGCTATTTGTGCTGAGGGACCGTATCCTCGCTACCGAAAACCGCATAACCGCGTTGAAACAGGAACTGCAGGATACCGCGCTGCGACTTGGCGACGAGGCCGCAGTCGTGGCGGATCAGGCGCAAGCGCGGGCCATCCAGTCGGGCAATGCCGCCGCCTTGGACGTGCAGCAGGCGCAGCTGCGCAACGGCTTTGCTGCAGCCGCCGGTTTTGTCCTGTCGCTAGCGGTGCTGTGGTTCTTTGTGCGCGGCAGTATCACCCGCCGCCTCGACCGACTCTCCGGCACCATGGCGGCGCTTATGCGGGGGCAGCTGGACCATCCGGTGCGGCCCCGCGGGCAGGATGAAATCGCGCGGATGGAGGAGGCCGTCGAAGTCTTCCGCCAGCAAGCAATCGAAAAGCTGGAACTCGAACAGGTGCGGGACCGCAACGAACAAGAACTCAGGGAGCACCGTAACAACCTCCAGGCCCTTGTGAATGAGCAAACCGAGCGCCTGCAGGAGGAAGTCGAAGCCCATGACGAGGCCCGGCAGAAGGCGGAAGCTGCAGATCAAGCGAAATCCGAATTTCTTGCCATGATGAGCCACGAAATCCGCACACCAATGAACGGGGTGCTGGGGATGCTTCGCAGCCTTTCGGAGGATGGCCTGCCGCCCCGGCAGATGGAGCGGCTGCGGGCGGCGCTGACCTCCGGCCAGAACTTGCTGAAAATCCTGAACGACATCTTGGACTACTCGAAGATCGAAAGCGGTGCGCTGTCGCCTGAGATCACAACTTTTTCGCTGCGCGACCTGGTGACCGACATCGTCGTTCTGTTGCGCCCCGGTGCTGATGCCAAGGGCGTACATCTCTGGCTAGACGCCCCGGAAGGACTGCCCGATGTCGTACAGGGCGACGCGGCCAAGCTGCGGCAGATTCTGTTCAACCTACTGTCCAACGCGTTGAAATTCACCAATGACGGCGAAGTGATCCTGCGGGTCCGGTCCAATGGCGCAACCCGCGGGCATCACAGGGTGGCATTTGAGGTCAGCGACACCGGCAAGGGTATCTCGGATGAAGCCAAGCTGAGGGTTTTCGAGGCCTTCGAACAGGAAGACACTGACACTGCGCGCAAGTTCGGCGGCACCGGTCTGGGGCTTGCGATCAGCAGGCATTTCGCCGACGCCATCGGTGCCCGGCTCTCGCTGGAAAGCACCGTGGGCGTGGGGTCCGTTTTCACCCTCTCCCTGGATCTGGAACCTGGCGATCCGGCTGATCTGGCACCGGAGGAGCCTCCTGCCACGGTGGCACGGGCTGAAAACGCTTTGTCCGTTCTGGTGGTGGAGGACAATGAGATCAATCAGATGGTCGCCCGCGGCTATCTGGAGCGCATGGGCCACAGCTGCCATTGTGTTGGCAGTGCGGAGGAGGCGCTGGACTTGCTGCAAGTCTCCTGTTTCGACCTCGTGCTGATGGATGTGAACCTTCCCGGGATCAGCGGAACCGACGCCACTCGCCGCTTGCGGGCTTTGCCGGATCCGCGGCTCGCCGAGCTTCCGGTTATCGGCATTTCAGCGCATGTTCAGGAGGAACAGATCGAAACCCACCTGCAGGCCGGCATGAACGGATTTGTCGCCAAGCCAGTCTCGCCCGAACGCCTGGCCAAGGCCTTGGACAGTGTCATGCGCGGCCATGAGGGGGCGGTCTATTTGTCCGCCCGGCACGCGGCCCCCGGCCAGACGGACCGTTACGACACCCTCCGGCAGCAGATGCACGACAACATTCAAGACCTCGGTGCGGCCCAAACGCTGGACATCGCGCGGCTGTTCGAGCGCGAACTGCCGCAAAGCCTCGACCGCATGGGCACCGCGCTGGAAACCCAGAATTGCGCGGCCTTGGCAAAAGAAGCGCACCGGGCCAAAGGGGCGGCCGGCACATTCGGCCAGCGGGATCTGGTATCACTGCTGTCTGACCTCGAGAAACGGGCCGGAAACGGCGACCTGTCCCAAGCCAGGGATCTGCTGGACACGCTGAACCGCCTGGTGCCGCAGGTCTTGAACGCGCTGGCAGCGGTGCTGCGCGACTGCGAAGCCGTCAGGCCAAAGGCGCCGTGAAGGCATAGCCTTCTCCATGCACAGTGCTGATCAGCCTCGGGTTGGCCGGGTCTTCCTCCAGCTTGCTGCGCAATCGCCGGATCAGCACATCCACGGTGCGGGGGTTGCCGCCGTACTGCCGGTGCGTGACACGGCTCATCAGCGCATCGCGCGAGGCCACCTCCCCCGCCCGGCTGACCAGCATGTCCAGCACTTCGAACTCGGCCCGGGTCAGCGGAATACTGTCGCCCTCGGCGGTCTGCAGATGCCGCGCAGCCACGTCGAATTGGAATTTGCCAAACTTGTAGATCCGCCGGGACAGGCGCCGGATATCCTGTGTTCTCCGTAACAGATTCTTGAGCCTCGCCAGCAGTTCACGCCGGTTGAAAGGCTTGCAAACATAATCATCCGCACCAAGTTCCAGTCCGACAATACGGTCAATTTCATCATCCCGGCCGGTTACCAGAATGATTCCCATCTCTGACTTGGCCCGCTGTTCGCGAGTGATCTGCAAACCATCCTTGCCCGGCAGGTTAATGTCGACCAGCAGCAGGTCAACCTCCTGCCCTTCAAGTATTTTTTCCGCTTTTTCCGCAGTTTCGGCCTGCGAAACACAATACCCTTGCGCATCCAGATAACTGGCGAGGGTGGCCCGCGTGACCGGCTCGTCCTCGATGATCAGTATATGCGCCATGCCTTCGGTGCCCTTCGCGAAACTTTCCCACCGGTTAACAAATTTTAACATGAACTGCCAGCCTGTTCATCCCGCCGGGCTGACCTGTTCACATCCGCGCCCTAGCCTCCCTCCCCGAAAGCCAGGCTTTCAGACCGCGACAAAGGCTCAGGCCATCAGGACCCGGGCTGCGACAACAGGGAGACACACATGAAATACCGGCAATACCTTTTGGCCACTGCAGCGGCCTTGACCATGGCGGCCCCGATGGCAATGGCAGAAGACTCCCCGGACCCCATCATAATCCCGGTCCACAACTGGTCGAGCCAGATCGTGATGAGCCACGTGGTCGGCCAGATCTTCGAGTCGATGGGCAACAATGTCGAATATGTCTCGACCGACAGCCAGGCGGTTTATGAATCGGTGCGGCTGGGCGACGTCACGCTGGAGTTGGAGGTTTGGGAGGGCGCCTTCGGCAAGTCCTTCAACGAAGCACTGGCCAAGGGCGGCCTGCGTGACGCAGGCGACCACAACGCCGTCACCCGCGAGGACTGGTGGTATCCGGCCTGGACCAAGGAGGCCTGCCCCGGCCTGCCGGACTGGCAAGCCCTGAACGAGTGCGCCGCCGTCTTTGCCACGCCTGAGACCGGCGACAAGGGCCGCTTTCTGGGGGGGCCTGTCGATTGGCTCAAGCATGACGCAGAGCGGGTTGAGGCGCTGGACATGAATTTCACCGTGGTGAATGCAGGGTCGGCTTCGGCGCTCTGGGCCGAAGTGGCCGCGGCGGAGAAAACCAAGCGGCCGGTGGTGATTTTCAACTGGACCCCGAACTTTGCCGAGGCCGTCTGGCCGGGTGAATTCGTCGAGTTCCCCACCTGGGTTGAGGGTTGCGACAAGGACCCCTCTGTCGGCCCGAACCCCAACGCCACCTATGACTGCGGCAACCCTGCGAACGGCTACCTCAAAAAGGCCGCTTGGGACGGCATGAAGGACAAGTGGCCGGCGGCTTATGAAACGCTGACCCAAATCAGCTTCACAAACCCGCAGATCGCCGAGATGGCCAAACTGGTCGACATTGACGAGATGGAACCCGAGGACGCGGCTGCTGAATGGCTGGAGGCCAATGAGGATCTCTGGAAACCCTGGACCGGTTCCTGAGCTCCGCACATCCCGCCAACCAGCCGGGGCGGTCCGCTGCCCCGGCGTCTTTGCCAAAGAAAGTTAAGCCATGACCGCCGCCACCCCCGTCATTTCCTGCAAAAACGTCTGGAAGCTGTTTGGCGCCAATCCGGAGCAGTACCTGAAGTCGCTGACCGGCAACCCGGGCTTTGATGAAATCCGCCAGGCCGGCTACATCGCCGCTGTGCGGGATGTGTCGCTGGATATCGCCAAGGGGGAGATGCTGGTGATTATGGGGCTGTCTGGCTCTGGCAAGTCGACCTTCGTGCGCTGCCTGTCACGGCTCATCGGCATCACCGGCGGCGAGGTCCGGGTCGAGGGCCAGAACATCGGCGAAATGTCCGAGAAGGAGCTGATTGACCTGCGCCGCAACAAGATGGGCATGGTATTCCAGAGCTTCGGCCTGCTGCCCCACCGCACCGTTCTGGATAACGTCGCCTTCCCGCTGGAAATGCGCGGCCAGGACCGCCACGAACGCCGCGCCCGCGCACTGGAAGTGATCGAACTGGTCGGCCTGTCAGGGCGCGAGGACTACTTTCCGCGTGAACTGTCGGGCGGTCAACAGCAACGCGTCGGCATTGCCCGCAGCCTGGCGATCGAACCGGATATCTGGTTTCTGGACGAACCATTCTCAGCACTTGACCCGCTGATCCGCCGAGAGATGCAGGACGAATTTCTCCGCTTGCAGGAGATGCTGGGCAAGACCATCGTCTTTATCACCCACGACTTTGACGAGGCGCTGCGCCTTGCAGACCGCATCGCCATCATGAAGGACGGCGTGGTCGAGCAGTGCGATACACCCGATCAGATCGTGCTGAACCCCGCCACCGAGTACGTCGCCAAGTTTACCGAGGAAATCGAGAAGTCACGCGTTGTCCACGCAGGCGTTCTGGCCCGCGACGTGAACGGACACAACCTGACCGGAGCGCCAATCGGAGAGAAACAGACCATCTCTGAACTGGCCCGCCTGCTGGTCAATGACAGTCGCGACTTCCTGCCCGTTGCCAACAGTGCCGGCAGCCTGATCGGCGCCATAAGCCGGCAGGAGGCGCTGGACGTGCTGCTGGGAGAGGCCTCATGACGGATCAGACCATGGTACTATCCGGGAAGCCCCACACCTGGACACGCGCCAAAACCGGCTGGGCAATCTTTGCTGCGGCTTGCGTTCTAGCCGCCGCCAACACGTTTTTACCTGCCGGGCTGGTGCGGCCGCCGGAGTGGCTGATCCTGCCCTTCGCCGACTGGATCAATGCGATTTTTGCCTTTCTTCGCGATGACATGGGACTTCTGTACCTGACCCGCGCCTTTGCCGATGGGGTGGAATGGCTGCTCGATGTGACTGCCAACCTGCTTTATGGCAAGAACCGCTGGCCGCGCATCGGCCCGATCCCGTGGACCGTGATCGCCAGTATCGGATTTGTCATCGGCTATGCGCTGCAAGGCTGGCGCTTGTCGCTGCTGACCGGCGGCACCTTTGTCTGGATTGCCGTCATGGGGCAGTGGAAATGGGCGATGGAAACGCTCTCGGTGATCGTTGTCGCCGCGCCCTTCTCGATCCTGTTCGGGCTGGTCATGGGCATCCTCGCCTGGCGTTCCAGGGCCTTCGAGCGGATCCTGAACCCCATCCTCAACATCGCGCAAAGCCTGCCCCATTTTGCCTATATGATTCCGGTAGTTGTCTTCATCGGCGTCGGCCCCAAGGCAGGCGCCATCGTTACCATCATCTTCTCGGTGCCGCCGATGATCCGCATGTCGCTCTTGGGCCTGCGCAAGGTCCCGCATGAGGTGATCGAAAGCGGCCATATGTGCGGCTCTACCCGCTGGCAGCTGCTGCGCCATGTGCGCATTCCAACAGCGCGGAGCGAGATCCTGGTCGGCGTGAACCAGGTGATCATGCAGTGCCTCGCCATGGTGGTTCTGGCCAGCTTCATCGGCATGCCGGGCCTGGGGCAAAAGCTGCTTCAGCTGCTGCAGGCGCTCAAAATCGGCCGCTCTGTCGAGATCGGCATCACCATCGTGCTGCTGGCAGTGATGCTGGACCGCTGCACCAAGGCCTGGGCGACCAAACAGCCCGAGCATTTCGAGAAAGGCACCTCCTTTGCCGAGCGCAACAAGTTCCTGCTGCTGGGTCTCGGCCTGTCGCTGGCCTGCCTCGTGCTGGCACAGTTCATCCCGCTGATGGATCAGATTGGCCGCCGCGACGCCTTCACCATCTCCAAACCGATTGATGCGGTTGCAGATTGGTTCATCGTGCTGATCGACCCAGTCACCCAGTGGCTGCGCTGGTTCCTGATCACTTGGGTGCTGATCCCGATCCGCGATGCCTTCCTGTGGATGCCCTACGCCGCAGTGCTGGCGCTGCTGGCCGCCGCCGGCTGGGCCATCGGCGGACTGCGCTCTGCCCTGGTGTGCCTTGCCTTCTTCGGCCTGATCGCCATGTCCGGCTGGTGGGACCGCGCCATGATCACCGTCTACACCGTCGTGGTCGCCGTTTCGATTGCTGCCGTGATCGGCTTTCCGCTGGGCATCTGGGGATCGTTTCACGGGAAACGCGCCGCCCTGGCACTGCTGATCTGCGACACGCTGCAGACCTTCCCCAGCTTCATCTACCTGATCCCGGTGGTCATGCTGTTCGGCGTCAATGATGTGGCGGTGATCGGCGCCGTGGTCCTGTTCGCCGCTGTGCCGCTGGTGCGCTACACGATTGAGGGCCTGCGGCAGGTGCCCGAAACCCTGATCGAGGCTGCGGGTATGTCAGGCGCCACCCGGATGCAGACCTTGTGGAACGTACGCCTGCCGATGGCGCTGCCGACCATCATGGTCGGGGTCAACCAGTCGGTGATGTTCTCGCTGTTCATGGTGATCATCGCCGCCTTCATAGGCACTCAGGACTTGGGGCAGGAAATGCAGCGTGCTCTGTCCTCCACCGATGTGGGCAAAGGTCTGGTACTGGGTCTTGCCGTTGCCTTCATGGGGCTGATGGTGGACCACCTTGTGACCACATGGGCGCAGTCCAAGAAACAAGCGCTGGGGCTGGAGTAAAACCATGACGATCCATTCCAACAACTTTGGACCCGCGCCCCGCACCCGCATAGGCTTTCTGCTGTTTCCAGGCTTTCCCATGGCCTGCCTGACCTCGGCAATAGAGCCGCTGCGTGCCGCCAATGAAATTGCCGGGTGCCAGGTGTTTTCCTGGTCCCTGGCAACCGAAACCGGCGAGGACGCAGCAGCTTCTGCCGGGGTCCTTTTTCCAGCAGATGCAAGCCTTGCGGAGACAGAAGGGCTCGACTGCCTGTTTCTGCTGTCCGGGCCGGAGGCCGAATTCGCGAATCCGGTCTCAAGCCCTGGACGCCTGCGCTACCTGGCACGCCATGGCGTGACCCTCGGTGCGGTTTCCGGCGGCGTCTTCCCGCTGGCCCGCAGCGGTGTCCTGGCCGGGCGGCGCTGCGCGGTTCATTGGTGCTACCGAAGCGCCTTCGAAGCCGCTTTCCCCAACTGCACCGCCGTGGACCGGCTGATCGTGCGCGATGGCTGTCTTCACACGGTTTCGGGCGCCACCGCCATGTTCGATCTGTCGCTTGAACTGATCGGCTGCGCCCTCGGCGCGGACGCCATGAGCGAGGTTGCCTGCCTGTTCCAGCACCCGGTCATCCGCAACGGCAGCGCCCGGCAAAAGGTCCCCGTGCTGCAAAGCGATCGCACGGTCGACCAGATGCCGCCCGCCGTAAAGGAGGCGATGTCAATCTTCTCTAAAAACTTCGGAACTCCGGTCTGCATCCGTGATGTGGCGCGGATGGCCGGCATTTCCCCGCGCCAGCTGGAGCGCAGCTTCCGCGCCGCCACGGGTCTGAGCCCCGGAGAATACTACCGGCGCCAGCGCCTGGAAGCTGCCCGGCAAATGGTGCTTTATTCCTGGGAGCCAGTCTCCGGCATCGCCAATGCGGTCGGCTATGCCAGTTCCTCCACCCTGACACTGCACTACCGCAAATTCTACGGTGTCACACCAGTTCAGGACCGCAAGCGGGCCTTCCTGCCAGCCGGCGGCATGACGAGCAGGCAAAAAGGCTCTGATACGCTCACAGAGATCAGAAAGATCTGATGCGGCACATTTCCTGGACCTTAGAAAATCGTTCAGCGGGAGAGGTGGTCCGGCCAGTTCGAAACCGGTCCTGTTCCCGGTATATGCGCCGCCGCATGCAAGTGAAGCACCAAAAAGGGGCTTTCGGTCCCGTGCGGCCGCGGTCTGCAGGCACACTTGTAAGCCCCTCTCGAACCGGTAGGCAGGACCGTGCTGCAGCAAGCCTGCAAGGCCGTCAGGAGCTGCGGACAATTTGCAGGGCTGTGCAGGCCTCACTGAGGTTCGAGTTTTGGAACCGGCGAAAGGCAATGCCATGCTGGTGATGGCGACTGCCCCCATGCTGCACGCCAGGTCTGCGCTCCTGAAGAGCAGGAACGTCAGATCAAGTTGGGCGTTCCACACCTATTCATCCCCAGCTGCCATCGCCTGTGTTTACCGGCATCAAGAACAAAACCGGTTCTGACTTTCCTTGATAAGGAGCACGGTCTTTTCGCGCGCTGAACTGCCGCAGAAAACAGACGATTGCGTGCCTGCCATGAACAGCAGGCTCATCCCGCAAGACCACAAAAAACGCCGCGGTGCAGTATGCAACGCGGCGCCATGAAATTCGCTGAGGGAGGTATTACCCCTGTTTGGTCACTTGGGTGAAATCCAGCTCCACCGGAGTTTCCCGGCCGAAGATCGACACGGTAACCTTGAGCTTCTGATTGTCCTCGTCGACCTCTTCGACCATACCGTCGAAATCCTCGAACGGGCCGTCGTTGACTTTGACCTTCTCGCCGACCTCGTAATGGATCAGGGTGCGCGGTGCCTCGACGCCTTCCTCGACGCGGCCCAGGATGCCCTGCACTTCGGCGTCGCGCATCGGCATCGGGCGGCCCTGCGGACCCAGGAAGCCGGTGACCCGGTTGATCGAGGAAATCAGGTGGTAGCCGCGGTCGGACATTTCCATGTGGACCAGAACATAGCCCGGCATAAACCGGCGCTCAGTCGAGACCTTCTTTCCGCGGCGGATCTCAATCACCTCTTCAGTGGGGACCAGCACCTCGTCAATTTCGTCCTCGAGCCCTTGCTCGGCGACCGCGGTGCGGATCTGCTCTGCGATTTTCTTTTCGAAGTTCGAAAGAACGCTGACCGAGTACCACCGTTTCGCCATGAACCGTTGTCCTTGTTCTGCAGGACGGGCCGGTGCCGCGCCGCTGCTTAATCATCCCGTTGCAGCTCTCAAGCTGCGCTCTCCAACAAAAAGCGGCGTGCAAACCGAATCGCTGCACGCCCGCCTCAATGTTCCTGCTCACGTACCGCCCATCGCCGCCAGAATCAAGTGCTGCGCAGCAACCGCGAACCCGGAACCGTCATACTGCTGCAGGCTTATCCGAACATCCCCAGGAGCCCCTGCAGGCCATAGCGGATCAGCAGATCGACCAGCGCGAAGAACAGCGCCGTCAGGGCCGCCATGATGAACACCATGACCGTGGTCAGCAGCACCTCGCGCCGGGTCGGCCAAACGACCTTGGACACTTCGGCACGAACCTGCTGGATGAACTGAACTGGGTTGATAGTCGCCATGCTGGGGGAGTCTCTCTGCTAGCAGTGAATGCGATGTAACCGGTGCGGCAGCTGAATTCAAGCCCTGCCCCCGCACCAAGCGGGGAGCATGCCCGCAGTCAATCCAATTTTAATCCACTTCCCGCAAAACTGAGTCTAGCAGCCCCGGCGCACGACCCGCGCCGTGCCGGGGCACCCCCGTGTGTTTTAGTGAGACAGGATGCCATGACACCCGCACAGACCCTCTCCCAGGCCGAGCAGCTTGAACGCGATGCCAGGTTCGAAGATGCCGTGCTTGCCTACTCCGGAATTCTTGCCCGCAACCCGAAGAACGCCCGCGCCCTGAAGGCACTGGATTCGCTGCGCGGCCGCCTGCGCGAGCAGCGCGAACCCTCCGCCGACACCAAGGCAGAGCTGGAGGCCGCGCTGGCTGCCGGACGCCCCTTTGAGGCCGCAGAAAGCTGCGGCGCCCTGCTGAAGACCTTCCGGGAGTCACATTTCCTGTGGGATTTTCTGGGCCGCTGCCATCTGGCCGCCGGCCATTTGGACAATGCGGCCACCTGCCTGAACAAAGCGTGCGGTATCGACGCCAAAGAGGCCGGCACCTATGCCGCCATGGGCCGCATTCATATGGCGCGCGGACAGCTGGACAATGCCCTAGCGCTGTACCGGAAGGCCCTGGCGCTGGACGCCGATTGCCTGCTGGCGCTGCGCAGCCTGGCCGAGGCGCTGCCGCTGCAGGGCAGCAGCACAGAGGCCGCGGCAACCCTGCGCCGGGCGGTTGCGCTTGCGCCGGACGATGCCGCGCTGCATTTCACTCTGGCCGGCCTGCTGCACAAGCTCGGCGCCGTGGCGGAGGCCGAGGACCATTACACCCGCGCTGCCAGCCTGCATCCTGGCATGACCGAGGCGCAGTTCCAGCTGGGGCTGCTGATCAAGGCCGAGGGCCGTTATGCCGAAGCACTGCCGTGCTTTGATAAGGTCCTCCGGGTCTCACCCTCTGACGACCGCGCCCGCACGCAGCGCCTGCATGTCCTGGCAGAACTCAGCGACTGGCGCTGGGTAAAGGAATATGAACAATACCGCCGCCTGCTGGGCCTGCGCGGCAGCGGCTGCGACCCCAGCGCGCTAATGCTGATGGAGGACAATCCGGACTTGATGCGGGTTCGCGCGCAAGCCTACGCCAGCGAGCTGTTTCCGGAGGCAGAGCTTCAAACGGCGGCAACCGCGCCGCAGCGCAAGGCACGGCTCCGGGTCGGGTATTTCTTTACTGCCCGCGACGCCGAGGCCGTGCTGAGCCAGCACGCCGCGATACTGGCTGCTCATGACCGCAGCCGGTTCGAAGTCTTTGCCTATGCCACCGGACCAGGTCTTGCGGCAGACGCCGCAGCAGCACTGCGCGACTCGGCCTCCTGCGTGCGGGTACTGGAGGGAACCTCGCTGGACAGCTGCGCCGCTTCGGTCAAGGCCGACGGGCTGGACATTGCCGTTGACCTCTCAGGCTTTTCCGGTGGCAGCCGGAGCGGCCTGTTCAGTGCCCGGCTGGCGCCCCTGCATATTGTCTGGCCCGGATACCCCGGAACCCTGGGAACGGCGGCATATGACTATCTGGTCAGCGACAGCACCACCTGCCCGCCAGGCAGCGAGCGGTATCACAACGAACATCTCTTGCGGCTGCCGGACAGCTGCGTGGCGGTGCCCCCCGCACAGGCCGCCAGCAGCCCGGAACGGGCGGATTGCGGCTTGCCGGACGAGGGTTTTGTGTTCTGCAGTTTTGCCGCAGCCAGCCAGATCACCCCGCAGGAATTCGGGATCTGGATGCGCTTGCTGGACAGCACCCCCGGCAGCGTGCTTTGGCTGCTGGATCACGGCGCGCACTCCGTTTCGAACCTGCGCCGCGCCGCGGCCGCCCGCGGCATCGACCCGGACCGGCTGATCTTTGCCCCGCCTGCCGGCCGCGATGAGCGGCTAGCGCGGCTGCCGCTGGCCGGTCTGTTCCTAGACACCTTCACGGTCAATGCCAGCAGCGCGGCAGGCGAAGCACTGGCGGCCGGGGTGCCGGTGCTCACCCTCCCCGGCCAGCAGTTCGCTGCCCGGACCGGGGCGAGCCTGCTGCAAGCCGCCGGATTGCCCGGACTGATCGCGGACAGCGCCGAAGCATATGAGGCAAAAGCCGCGGCCCTCGCAGCGGATCCGGAGGCCTGCACGGCACTGAAGCGCGAGCTGCGCTTGCAGCATCAGGACGCCCCCCTGTTCTCAACCGCACGGTTCGCCCGGCAGATTGAGAGCGCATATGACGCGGCCTTTGACAGGTTTCTGCAGGGTTTGCCCCCGGGTCACCTGACACTCACAGGCCCGGACATGCCGCAAGGCTGACACACACACCAGCCGTCCGCCCGCTGCGGGCGGCCCTGGTTTTCGGACTTTCGGGAAACTGGCAGGGGCAGCAGGGTTCGAACCCGCGACCTACGGTTTTGGAGACCGTCGCTCTACCAACTGAGCTATACCCCTGTGGTGCGGCATGTCCTACGGCAGCCGCGCCGCTGTGGCAAGAGGGAAATCCGATTTTCTGCGTGCCGCGCAGCGGATTGCGGGCCGCGGGCTTTGCCCGGGCCGGCCCATGCGCTAAGACGGGCCGGAAACGGGCAGCCCAGCCCGCCAATTCCTTGGAAACGAGCCTGAAAACCGTGAGCCTGAGAAAGAAATTCGCCGACAGCCCCCGGGTGAACCGCGCCATCGAGGCGCTGTTCGCCGCCTATGTGCGATTCGCCTTTCGCACCTCACGCTGGACCCGCAGCGGGTTTGAGGACATGGACAACTGCGTGCGCCGCGGCGAGCCGGTGATCTTTGTGCTCTGGCACCAGCGGCTGATTATGGCGCCCTATCTGTTCGACACTTCGCTCGGCCGCATCTGCGCGCTGACCTCCGCCGCCCGCGCCGGGCGGCTGGCCGGGCAGATCCTGGTGCGCCTGGGGTTCGAGACCATCCCGATGTCGAGCCACAAGCGCCATGTGGCGCTGTCGCGTGAAGTCCTGCGCCGCACCCGGGAAGGCTGCTCCATCGGCATTGCCGCCGACGGCCCGCGGGGGCCTGCGCGGGTGTCCTCGACGGTGCCCGTGGTCTGGGCGCGGATGACCGGCTGCCGGGTGTTCACCGTGGCCTTTGCGGAGCGGAAAGTGATCAAGCTGCCGACCTGGGACCAGCAGATGCTGCCGCTGCCGTTTTCGCGCGGCGTTCTGATGTGCCGGGAATGGACGGACGAGGTGCCGAAGAAGCCCAGCGATGAGCAGGTGGAGGCGCTGAGGCTGAGCCTGGAATCCTCGCTGGATTCCATAACGGATGCGGCGGACGCGGTAGCCGGGCGCCGCGGTGAAGATCCGAAAGCACTGACAGATTGATCAGGAGTTTAACGGCGGTGGGCAGATTGCCCGCCCTACGGACGCAAAACAATGTCGCGGGCACGCAGGTTATCTGCCGGCAACTCGCCAGGTTCCTGGCCGGGATTAGACCGTATCAGATTGCATTCAATCACAGGATGCGGAACGCTGGCTGAAACGAGCTTCCCTCAATTCAGTTTGACTTTGCACAGGCCAGAATGCATTCAATTACCCTTCGTTTACTGCGCGCTGCAGCTTTCTTCGCCATATTTACCGCTTACCTGATCTGCGGCGAGGCCCGGGCCGAGGCCGAAATTGATCTTGGATCCCAAAGGACGGTTTCACTGGAAACAAAAGTGCTTTGGCCCAAAGAGTACGGCCTGTACCTGATGCTGCAGAAGCGCCCGGATTTGCACAGTGAACTTAGAAGAAACGGATACGGCGTCAGCCCTCCCAACCAGACAACGGACGATCCCAAGCTTCTCACCTTCACCATAAGAATCTACGAATGGGGGAGTGGCCGAGATGAGCTGATCTTTGAGCAGTCAAACCTACAGCCAAGTCTCCTGATGACTCTTAACGAAGAAGCTGGGCTGGAAATTGCTGCAATCAAGCTTGCCCCGGGAAGATACCGGATTGAGGCAACCCCGGAAAACACAAACCACACCTTAGCGAACATCCCCGCAAGGCTGATAGTCATCAAAGCACTGAGGGGAAAGTAGGCCGCGTACCGGCACTCCGCCGGGACGCCCCGCGTTCGGCCTGCGTCAAACCGGAGGTTTGTCTGCGGCAAAGCGGGCGGGCGCGATTGCATCACTCCCGGAGCTGACGCTCTCTGCGGCCTCAAAACCTCCACCCGAGCTTTTGCAAGACAGCCTCCGGCCCCAAGCCGGCCCCTGCCCTGTTCAAGCGTTGTTCTAAAAGAAAAGGGCCTCCCGAAGGAGGCCCTCTCTGAGATCAGAACCGTGTGGCTCTCGGCGATTTTCTAGCGAAAACCGCCTGCCGCCCACTGGTCCAAAATCACTCGATGATTTTGGACACGACGCCGGCGCCGACGGTGCGGCCGCCTTCGCGGATGGCGAAGCGCAGGCCGTCTTCCATCGCGATCGGGGCGATCAGCTCAACCGCGAACTTCAGGTTGTCGCCCGGCATCACCATCTCGGTGCCTTCCGGCAGGGTCACGGTGCCGGTCACGTCGGTGGTGCGGAAGTAGAACTGCGGACGGTAGTTCGCGAAGAACGGGGTGTGGCGGCCGCCTTCTTCCTTGGTCAGGATGTAGGCTTCGGCTTCGAACTTGGTGTGCGGGGTCACGGAACCCGGCTTGCACAGCACCTGGCCGCGCTCAACACCGTCACGGTCCACACCGCGCAGCAGGGCGCCGATGTTGTCGCCTGCTTCACCGCGGTCCAGCAGCTTGCGGAACATTTCCACGCCGGTGCAGGTGGTCTTCTTGGTGTCGTTGATGCCGACGATTTCGATTTCGTCGCCAACGTTGATCACACCGCGCTCCACACGGCCGGTCACAACGGTGCCGCGGCCGGAGATCGAGAACACGTCTTCGATCGGCATCAGGAACGGCTGGTCAACCGCGCGCTCCGGGGTCGGGATGTATTCGTCCACGGCCGCCATCAGCTCTTTGATCTTCTCTTCGCCGATTTCCGGGTCGCGGCCTTCCATCGCCGCCAGCGCGGAGCCTGCGATGATCGGAATGTCGTCGCCCGGGAACTCGTAGGAGGACAGCAGCTCGCGGATTTCCATTTCCACCAGCTCCAGCAGCTCCTCGTCGTCGACCTGGTCAACTTTGTTCATGAAGACAACCAGGGCCGGAACGCCGACCTGGCGCGCCAGCAGGATGTGCTCGCGGGTCTGCGGCATCGGGCCGTCAGCAGCGTTCACAACCAGGATCGCGCCGTCCATCTGCGCCGCACCGGTGATCATGTTCTTGACGTAGTCGGCGTGGCCGGGGCAGTCGACGTGGGCGTAGTGGCGCGCGTCGGTTTCATATTCCACGTGCGCGGTGGAGATGGTGATGCCGCGGGCTTTTTCTTCCGGCGCGCCGTCGATCTGGTCGTAGGCTTTGAAGTCGCCGAAGTACTTGGTGATCGCTGCGGTCAGCGTGGTTTTGCCGTGGTCAACGTGGCCGACGGTGCCGATGTTGACGTGCGGTTTATTACGTTCAAACTTTTCCTTAGCCATGATGGCCTCCTTTTGTTTCGAGAGGGGCCCGCAGCGGCCGCGAACCCCTCAATTTTCTTTCGCTTACGCGAATTTCGCCTGGATCTCTTCCGAGATGTTCTGCGGAACCGGTTCGTAGTGGTCGAACTGCATGGTGAACTGGGCGCGGCCCGAGCTCATCGAACGCAGGGTGTTGATGTAGCCGAACATGTTCGCCAGCGGCACAAACGCGTCGATCGCGATTGCGTTGCCGCGATTCTCCTGGCCGGACACCTGGCCCCGGCGGGATGTCAGGTCGCCGATGATACCGCCGGTGTATTCTTCCGGGGTGATCACCTCAACCTTCATCACCGGCTCGAGCAGTTTCGCACCAGCCTTGCGCATGCCTTCACGCATGCCCATGCGGGCGGCGATTTCAAAGGCCAGAACCGAGGAGTCCACGTCGTGGAACTTACCGTCGATCAGGGCAACCTTGAAGTCGATCACGGGGAAGCCGGCCAGCGGGCCGCTGTCCATGACGGACTGGATGCCTTTTTCGACGCCCGGGATGTATTCCTTCGGAACCGCACCGCCAACGATACGGGATTCGAAGGAGTAGCCTTCGCCCGCTTCTGTCGGCGAGATGATCAGCTTCACCTCAGCGAACTGGCCCGAACCACCCGACTGCTTCTTGTGGGTGTAGGAATGCTCGACCTCTTTGGAGATGGTCTCGCGGTAGGCCACCTGCGGCGCACCGATGTTCGCCTCAACCTTGAACTCGCGCTTGAGGCGGTCCACCAAGATGTCCAGGTGAAGTTCGCCCATGCCCTTCATGATGGTCTGACCGGACTCGAGGTCGGTCTCAACACGGAAGGACGGGTCTTCGGCGGCCAGACGGGCCAGACCCTGGGACATCTTCTCCTGGTCGGCCTTGGTTTTCGGCTCAACCGCGATCTCGATCACCGGATCCGGGAAGGTCATGGTTTCCAGGACGACCGGGTCGTTGACAGCGCAGAGGGTGTCACCGGTGGTGGTGTCCTTCAGGCCTGCCAGCGCGATGATGTCGCCTGCGAACGCTTCCGTGATTTCCTCACGGTTGTTTGAGTGCATCATCATCATCCGGCCAACGCGCTCTTTACGGCCTTTGGTCGAGTTCAGCAGCGTGTCGCCCTTGTTCAGGACGCCGGAGTAGATGCGGGTGAAGGTCAGCGAGCCGACAAACGGGTCGTTCATGATCTTGAACGCCAGGCCGGAGAACGCCATGTCGTCGTCCGCGCGGCGGGCGATGTCACGGGTTTCAGTCTCGTCGCCGGGTTTGAAGCCCATGTAATCAACAACGTCCAGCGGGCTGGGCAGGTAGTCGATCACAGCGTTGAGCAGCGGCTGAACGCCTTTGTTCTTGAACGCGGAACCGCCCAGGACCGGAACAAATGCCAGTTCCAGGGTGCCCTTGCGCAGCAATTTGCGCAGGGTCGGAACGTCGGGCTCTTCACCTTCCAGATAGGCTTCCATCGCGTCGTCGTCCATTTCGACGGCCGCTTCGATCATCTTGCCGCGCCATTCGTCAGCCATGTCTTTCAGGCTGTCGCGAATCGGAGCTTTAACCCAGGATGCGCCCAGGTCTTCGCCCTGCCACAGCCATTCTTCCATGTTGACCAGGTCAACCAGGCCTTCCAGCTCGTTCTCTGCGCCGATCGGCACACCAACCGGAACCGCGCGGGCGCCGGTACGGTCTTCGATCATGTTGACGCAGTTGAAGAAGTCGGCGCCGATCTTGTCCATCTTGTTGACAAACACCATGCGCGGAACTTTGTAGCGGTCAGCCTGACGCCACACGGTTTCGGTCTGCGGCTCAACACCGGCGTTGGCGTCCAGAACACACACAGCACCGTCGAGAACCGCCAGCGAGCGTTCAACTTCGATGGTGAAGTCAACGTGGCCGGGGGTGTCGATGATGTTCAGGCGGTGCTTCGGCGAGTCAGCGGTCTTGCCGTCTTCGGTGCGTTCCCAGAAAGTGGTGGTCGCAGCCGAGGTGATGGTGATGCCGCGTTCCTGCTCCTGCTCCATCCAGTCCATGGTGGCTGCACCGTCGTGCACCTCACCGATGTTGTGGGATTTGCCGGTGTAATACAGGATGCGCTCGGAGCAGGTGGTTTTACCTGCATCGATGTGCGCCATGATACCGAAGTTACGGTATAGTTCGAGGGGATATTCGCGTGCCATAGGTCTAGGTCCTCTAGCTTACCAGCGGTAATGGCTGAAGGCTTTGTTCGCCTCGGCCATCTTGTGGGTGTCTTCGCGCTTCTTGACCGCGGTGCCACGGGACTGGACGGCGTCCAGCAGCTCGCCAGCAAGGCGCTCTTCCATGGTGTTTTCGTTGCGGTTGCGTGCGGCAGCGATCAGCCAGCGGATGGCCAGCGCTTCGCGGCGCTCGGGGCGGACTTCAACCGGAACCTGGTAGGTTGCACCACCAACGCGGCGCGAGCGAACCTCGACCGACGGCTTAATGTTGTCCAGTGCTTCGTGGAACACTTCAACCGGAGCGCGCTTGATCTTGGTCTCAACGCGGTCAAAGGCGTTGTAGACGATACGCTCTGCGACCGACTTCTTGCCGTCGATCATCAGGTTGTTCATGAATTTGGTCAGAACGCGGTCGCCGAACTTGGCGTCGGGCAGGACTTCGCGCTTCTCTGCGGCGTGACGACGGGACATCTCGCTCTCTCCTTCTTACTTAGGACGCTTCGCGCCGTACTTCGAGCGGCGCTGCTTACGGTCTTTAACGCCCTGGGTATCCAGAACACCGCGCAGGATGTGGTAACGGACACCCGGAAGGTCTTTTACACGGCCGCCACGGATCAGAACCACAGAGTGCTCCTGAAGGTTGTGGCTTTCACCGGGGATGTAGGAGATCACTTCGAAACCGTTGGTCAGGCGCACCTTCGCAACTTTCCGCATAGCGGAGTTCGGCTTCTTCGGGGTGGTGGTGTACACGCGGGTGCAGACGCCGCGCTTCTGCGGGCACTGCTCCAGGTGCATGGACTTCGAGCGTTTAACTTTCGGCTGCCGCGGCTTGCGGATCAGCTGCTGGATCGTGGGCATTCCGGTATATTCCCCGTTTCGCAACACATGTGTCATGCACGCCGGCGCGTGCGGGTGAAATCGCTGCACTTATGCGTCCACAAGCGCAAAAACCGCAATCGCTCCCATTCCGAGGTGAGACGACGCGGTGAGTTTACAGAGGACCCGGGTGGTAAAAGTGCCCAGGCCTTGAGCCACTGCAATTTTGAATTCGGCTTGCGGAGACGCACTCCGGGTGCCGGATAGCCGCGCGTATATGGGGAGTCGCGCAGGTTGTCAACAGCAGGCGGGCGTACGGCCCCTTCCCCGGCAGCCTGTGCCCCATGGCTGGCCCGGCGCACGCTTGCCAGGGAATGGCGCACCCGGCATAGTTGCCGCACACGCCTTTTTCATGAAACGGATTTCAGAATGCAAGTCATCGGATTGTGCCGGTTTTCCTATCCGGCGCTTGGCGGATTCCAGGTCGGGCATGAAACCGTGGAAGAGCGCATTGCTTACCTCTATGCCGAAGAACGGTTGGAAGAACGCTTCCGGCTGTTCGAAACCATTGCCCTGCCCTGTTTGAAAGAGCAAACCGACCAGGATTTCGACCTGATTCTGGTGACTGGCGACAGCCTGCCCCGGGCGCACAGAGACCGGCTGCACGACCTGACCGCTGGCATGCCTCAGGTGCAGATCCGCGCCGAACCGCCGCGCCGCCACCGCGATGTGATGAAGGAGCTCATTAACCAGGCGCGCCGGGATCACGACCAGCCCTGCCTGCAGTTCCGCCATGATGACGACGACGCGGTGTCGGTCGATTTCGTCGAGCGGCTGCGCGCTGTTACCGAAGACTGCCGGCCGCTGATGCGCAAAAACAGGAGCGTGGCCATTGATTTCAACAGGGGCTTCATCGCGCAGGCCGGCCCGGAGGGTATCGCGGCAGCGGAGGGCGTGCACCCCTATTTCGCGGCCGCTCTGGGCATGCATGTGCGCCGGGGCTGCCCGCTGACGATCATGAATTTCGGGCACCACAAGATCAACCGTTTCATGCCGACGGTTACGCTCACCGATGCACCGATGTTCGTGCGCACCCATAACCGGTTCAACGATTCACGGGACATAGACGCATGGCAGCCCGGCCTAAAGCCGCTGACGCCGGAACAGGCGGGCGAGTTTGAGGCCCGCTTTGCGATCCGGACAAGCCATGTGAAGGTGGCCTTCGGCAGCGGGTGAGCGGCTCAGGCCCGCAGCTTGCGCGCCTGGCGGCGTTCCCGGTAGAGCGTGAACATCCCTGCCCCGGCGACAATCGCGGCCCCGGCAATCGTCAGCAGATCCGGCCACTCGCCGAATACCAGCCAGCCCAGGATCAGCGCCCAGACCAGTCCGCTGTAGCGGAATGGCGCAATCGCGGCGATCTCGCCCACCCGCATGGTCATCACCGAGCACAGGTAACCGGCAAAGATGAACAGGGCAGCTCCCATCAATGCCAGCCACTCGAAGCTGCCCATCGGCTGCCACTCCACGGCCGCCGAGGACGCAAGCCCAAAGACAAGCACCGAGAGCGAAGAGGCCAGGGTCACTGTCATCGACGGCACCTCGGGCGGCATCCGCCGGGTGACCAGGTCGCGGGCTGTAATGCAAGCCACCGCCGCCAGCGCATAAAGGCTGCCGTCGGTGAAACCATCCGGCCCGGGGCGCACGATCAGCAGCATCCCGGTAAAGCCTGCGGCAATCGCCGCCAGCCGCCGCCAGCCCACGGGTTCACGCAAGAACAGCGCCGCGCTCAGGGTCACCGCCAGCGGCAGCACCTGCAGCAAGGCCGTGACATTGGCAATCGGCATCAGCATCAGCGCGGTCAGGAACAGATAGGTGGCCGCCACCTCCGCGGCGCCGCGCAAACCGATCATCCCCCAGGCCCGGCCCGGCAGCCGCAGGCGGAGACCGCCCAGCCGGCGGGCCAGAAGATAGATCAGGAAACTAGCGGCAAGGCCGCGGATGGTCAGGATCTGCGGCAGCGGCAGCGCGCTGCCGGTCAGCTTAATCAGCGCGTCGTTGAAGGTATAGGCCGCCATCGCTGCCGTCATCAGCAGCGCCCCGGTCTGATTTGCGGTCATCGCCGCACCTTTGCCGTTGCCCGCAGCCTGCTGTCCATTCCTGCGCCCTCCCTGCCCGGCAACAGATAGCCCCGGCAGCGGAAATGAAAAAGCCCCCGCACCGGTGGTGCGGGGGCTTTTCCTGATCTCATGTGCCTTGGCTTAGTCGCGGCTTTCCGGGGTTTCGACCAGGATATCCGCTTCGTCGCCGCCCATCACGTCCTCGTCCATCACCGGTGCGGCCAGGGCCGCAGCGGCTTCGGCTTCCTCGCGGCGGGCTTCCAGAACCACGTTGTCGCGGCCCTGTGCAATCGAGCGCACAGCCTGGGTGGCACCGCCGGTGCCGGCCGGGATCAGGCGGCCCACGATGACGTTCTCCTTGAGGCCGACCAGCTTGTCCTTCTTGCCCTGCACCGAAGCCTCGGTGAGAACGCGGGTGGTCTCCTGGAAGGAGGCCGCCGAGATGAAGGAGCGGGTCTGCAGCGACGCCTTGGTGATGCCAAGCAGGATCGGTTCGCCCTGAGCCGGACGCTTGCCGCGGGCCAGCGCCTTTTCGTTGGCGGCGTCGAACTCCTGCTTGTCCACATGCTCGCCTTTCAGCAGTGTGGTTTCGCCGGAGTCCGAGATCTCCCACTTCTGCAGCATCTGGCGGACGATCACCTCGATGTGCTTGTCGTTGATCTTCACACCCTGCAGGCGGTAGACGTCCTGGACCTCGTCGATCATGTAGTTCGCCAGAGCCTCGACACCCATGATGGACAGGATGTCATGCGGCGCCGGGTTGCCGTCCATGATGTAGTCGCCCTTCTGGACAAAATCACCTTCCTGAACCGGAATGTGCTTGCCCTTGGGCACCATGTATTCGACGGGCTCCATAGACTCGTCCGAAGGCTCGATCGAGATGCGGCGCTTGTTCTTGTAGTCGCGGCCGAAGCGCACGTAACCATCGATTTCGGCGATGATCGCGTGATCCTTCGGACGGCGGGCTTCGAACAGTTCCGCAACGCGCGGCAGACCACCGGTGATGTCCTTGGTCTTGGCGCCTTCACGCGGGATACGCGCAACAACGTCGCCTGCCATGATCTGCTGGCCGTCTTCGACCGACAGAATGGCGTCCACGGACATCGGGTAGGTCAGCGGGTTGCCCGCATCGCTGCGCACCGGTTCGCCGTTGCCGTCAACCAGAATGATTTCCGGCTTCAGGTCAGAGCCCTTCGGAGCCGCACGCCAGTCGATCACGATCTTCTGGGTCATGCCGGTGGCTTCGTCGGTCTCGTCACGGACGGCCAGGCCCGAGACCAGGTCCACGTATTTCGCGGTACCCGGCTTCTCGGCGATGATCGGCAGGGTATAGGGGTCCCATTCGAACAGTTTGTCGCCGCGGGCCACATTCTGACCTTCCTTGACGAACAGTTTGGAGCCGTAGCCCAGCTTGTGGCTGGCGCGCTCTTCGCCGTGCTCGTCCTGGATGATCAGCTTCATGTTGCGGCCGACAACCAGGGTCTCGCCATTGGCGTTCTCCAGGGTCTGCGGCATCTCGAAGACGATCTTGCCTTCCTGGGACGCTTCCAGGAACGACTGCTGGCCGCCCTGAGCAACGCCGCCGATGTGGAAGGTCCGCATGGTCAGCTGGGTGCCGGGTTCGCCGATCGACTGCGCCGCGATGATGCCGACAGCCTCGCCGGTGTTCACCTGAGTGCCGCGGGCCAGGTCACGGCCGTAGCACATGGCGCAGACGCCCTCTTCGCTTTCACAGGTCAGCGGCGAGCGGATGCGGGTCGACTGCACGCCGGCCTCTTCCACTGCGTCTGCCATCCGTTCGTCGATCAGCTGACCGGCGGCAACCACGATCTCCTCGGTGCCGGGGCGCTTGATGTCATCCGCAGCCACACGGCCCAGGATGCGTTCGGCCAGCGAGGCTACCACTTCGCCGTCGTTGATTGCCGCTTCCGCGGTGATCGCACGCTCGGTGCCGCAGTCGTGCTCGCGCACGATGCAGTCCTGCGCCACGTCCACCAGACGGCGGGTCAGGTAACCCGAGTTCGCCGTCTTCAGCGCGGTATCCGACAGACCCTTACGGGCACCGTGGGTCGAGTTGAAGTACTCGAGAACAGTCAGGCCTTCTTTAAAGTTCGAGATGATCGGAGTCTCGATGATGTCGCCGTTCGGCTTGGCCATCAGGCCGCGCATACCGCCCAGCTGCTTCATCTGAGTAACCGAGCCACGCGCACCGGAGTGGGCCATCATGTAAACCGAGTTCGGTTCCATCACGGCGCCATTCTCGTCGCGCTTGTCAGCGGAGATGGTGCCCATCATCGCTTCGGTGACCTTGTCGTTACACTTCGACCAGGCGTCGACAACCTTGTTGTACTTTTCGCCCTGGGTAATCAGGCCGTCCATGTACTGCTGTTCAAAGTCTTTCACCTGATCGCGGGTGTCATCCACGATGGTCCATTTGGTGTCCGGGATCACCATGTCGTCCTTGCCGAAGGAGATGCCGGCCTTGAACGCTTCGCGGAAGCCCATGGTCATGATCTGGTCACAGAAGATGACCGACTCCTTCTGGCCGCAGTAGCGGTAGACGGTGTCGATGACCTGCTGCACTTCTTTCTTCCGCAGCAGGCGGTTGACCAGCTCGAAGGGCGCCTTGGCGTTCTTCGGCAGCAGCGCTCCCAGGCGGACACGGCCCGGGGTGGTCTCAAAACGCTTGAGAACCTCGTTGCCTTCCTCGTCGATCTGGGTGATCCGCGCGGTGATCTTGGTGTGCAGATGCACTTCGCCGGCGTCCAGCGCGTGCTGAACTTCGTCGATCGTGCCAAAGATCTTGCCTTCGCCCGGCATGCCTTCGCGTTCCAGGGTCAGGTAGTAAAGACCCAGGATCATATCCTGCGAGGGAACGATGATCGGCGCGCCGTTGGCGGGCGACAGAACGTTGTTCGTGGACATCATCAGGACGCGCGCTTCCAGCTGGGCCTCAAGGCTCAGCGGGACGTGCACAGCCATCTGGTCGCCGTCGAAGTCTGCGTTGAACGCCGAGCAGACCAGCGGGTGCAGCTGGATCGCCTTGCCTTCGATCAGCGTGGGTTCGAACGCCTGGATGCCCAGACGGTGCAGCGTCGGTGCGCGGTTCAGCATCACCGGGTGCTCGCGGATCACCTCATCCAGGATATCCCACACTTCGGGACGCTCTTTCTCGACCAGCTTTTTCGCCTGCTTCACGGTGCTGGAAAGGCCCTTGGCCTCCAGACGCGAGTAGATGAAGGGCTTGAACAGCTCCAGCGCCATCTTTTTGGGCAGGCCGCACTGGTGCAGCTTCAGCTCGGGGCCAGTCACAATCACCGAACGGCCGGAGAAGTCGACGCGCTTACCCAGAAGGTTCTGGCGGAAGCGGCCCTGCTTGCCTTTCAGCATGTCGGACAGCGATTTCAGCGGACGCTTGTTGGCACCGGTGATGACGCGGCCACGGCGGCCGTTGTCGAACAGCGCATCCACGGATTCCTGCAGCATCCGCTTTTCGTTGCGGACGATGATGTCCGGCGCGCGCAGTTCGATCAGCCGCTTCAGGCGGTTGTTCCGGTTGATCACGCGGCGGTACAGGTCATTCAGGTCGGAGGTCGCAAAGCGGCCGCCGTCCAGCGGAACCAGCGGGCGCAGTTCCGGCGGGATGACCGGGATCACGGTCATGATCATCCATTCCGGACGGTTGCCCGATTCCAGGAAGGATTCCACGACTTTCAGACGCTTGATGATCTTTTTGGGCTTCAGTTCGCCGGTCGCTTCGGCCAGTTCGGCACGCAGCGTTTCGGCTTCCGATTCCAGGTCGATCTGGGCCAGCATGTCACGGATTGCCTCAGCGCCGATGTTGGCGGTGAAGGCGTCCATGCCATATGCATCCTGAGCGTCCATGAACTCTTCTTCGGTCATCATCTGACCATAGCTCAGGTCGGTCAGGCCCGGCTCGATGACGACGTAGTTTTCAAAGTACAGAACCCGTTCCAGGTCGCGCAGGGTCATGTCCAGCATCAGGCCAATGCGGGACGGGAGCGACTTCAGGAACCAGATGTGCGCGACAGGTGCGGCCAGCTCAATGTGGCCCATGCGCTCGCGGCGCACTTTCTGCAGGGTGACTTCGACGCCGCATTTTTCACAAACGACGCCGCGGTACTTCATCCGCTTATATTTGCCGCACAGGCATTCGTAGTCTTTGATCGGGCCAAAGATCCGGGCGCAGAACAGGCCGTCGCGCTCGGGCTTGAAGGTCCGATAGTTGATGGTCTCAGGCTTTTTGATTTCGCCGTAGGACCAAGACAGGATCCGTTCCGGGCTGGCCAGCGAGACTTTGATTTCATCAAAGACTTTCGGCGGAGTCAGCGGGTTGAACGGGTTGTTGGTGATTTCCTGGTTCATTTTGATACCTCAAATCTTGCGGAAGGGGGGGAACGGGAGAAGGGCGCGGGGCCCTTACTCCTCAACCTCCGCATCCAGGAGTTCCATATTCAGGCCGAGGCCGCGGACTTCTTTCACCAGAACGTTAAACGATTCCGGTACGCCCGCTTCAAAGTTGTCCTCGCCCTTGACGATCGATTCATAGACCTTAGTCCGGCCTGCAACGTCATCCGATTTCACGGTGAGCATCTCCTGCAGGGTGTAGGCGGCGCCATAGGCTTCCAGAGCCCAGACTTCCATCTCACCAAAGCGCTGACCGCCGAACTGCGCCTTACCGCCCAGCGGCTGCTGGGTAACCAGCGAGTACGGGCCGGTGGAACGCGCGTGGATCTTGTCGTCCACCAGGTGGTGCAGCTTCAGCAGGTACTTGATGCCGACGGTGACCGGACGCGCGAACTGCTCGCCGGTGCGGCCGTCGAACAGGATCGACTGGCCGGACTGGTCAAAGCCCGCACGCACCAGGGCGTCGTTCACATCGTCTTCCTTGGCGCCGTCAAATACCGGGGTCGCAATCGGCACACCACGGGACACGTTGCCTGCGGCTTCAACCAGAGCAGCTTCGGACATGTTGGCAATGCCCTCGTCATAGACATCGTCGCCATAGGCGTGGTGCATCGCTTCACGGACCGGGGTCAGGTCGCCGGAACGGCGGTATTCCTGCAGCGCCTCGTCCACCTTGATGCCGAGGCCGCGCGCGGCCCAGCCCATGTGGGTTTCGAGGATCTGACCGACGTTCATACGCGACGGCACGCCCAGCGGGTTGAGGCAGAAGTCGACCGGGGTGCCGTCGGCGAGGAACGGCATGTCCTCCATCGGCACAACTTTCGAGATCACACCTTTGTTGCCGTGACGGCCGGCCATCTTGTCGCCCGGCTGCAGCTTGCGCTTCACGGCGATGAAGACTTTGACCATCTTCATCACACCCGGCGGCAGGTCGTCGCCGCGGCGGACCTTCTCGACCTTGTCCTCGAAACGGGCATCCAGGGCGCGCTTCTGCGCCTCGTACTGCTCGTTCAGGGCCTCGACCACCTGAGCGTCCTGCTCGTCTTCCAGCGCCAGCATCCACCACTGGCCGCGGGACAGGGAGTCCAGCAGGTCCTCGGTGATTTCGGTGCCGGCACGCACGCCTTTCGGGCCTTTGACGGCCACTTTGCCCAGCAGCATGCCGCGCAGGCGGGCATAGATGTTGCGGTCCAGGATCGCCAGTTCGTCGTCCCGGTCACGGGCCAGACGCTCGACTTCCTCACGCTCGATCTGCAGCGCACGCTCATCTTTTTCCACACCGTGGCGGTTGAAGACGCGCACCTCGACCACGGTGCCGTAGTCGCCCGGCTTCACGCGCAGCGAGGTGTCGCGCACGTCCGAAGCCTTCTCGCCGAAGATGGCGCGCAGCAGCTTCTCTTCCGGGGTCATCGGGCTTTCGCCCTTCGGGGTGATCTTGCCGACCAGAATGTCGCCCGGCTCCACATCGGCGCCGATGTAGACGATGCCCGCCTCGTCGAGGTTGCGCAGGGCTTCCTCGCCGACGTTGGGAATGTCGCGGGTGATTTCTTCCGGCCCCAGCTTGGTGTCACGGGCGGCAACTTCGAATTCCTCGATATGGACCGAGGTGAAGACGTCGTCACGCGCGATGCGCTCGGAGATCAGGATGGAGTCTTCATAGTTGTAGCCGTTCCACGGCATAAACGCGACGACCACGTTCTTGCCCAGAGCCAGTTCGCCCATGTCGGTCGACGGACCGTCGGCGATGACTTCGCCCTTGGTCACGGTGTCGCCCACCTTCACCAGCGGACGCTGGTTGATGCAGGTGTTCTGGTTCGAGCGCTGGAACTTGCGCATGCGGTAGATGTCCACGCCCGCGTCGCCCAGTTCCAGGTCCTCGGTGGCCCGGATCACGATACGCTGCGCATCGACCTGGTCGATGATGCCCGCGCGTTTCGCCTGGATGGCCGCGCCGGAGTCGATCGCAACCTTCTCTTCGATGCCGGTGCCGACCAGCGGCGCCTCTGCGCGCAGCAGCGGAACCGCCTGACGCTGCATGTTCGAGCCCATCAGAGCGCGGTTGGCGTCGTCGTTTTCCAGGAACGGGATCAGCGAGGCCGCAACCGAGACCAGCTGCTTGGGGCTGACGTCGATCAGGTCAACGCTTTCGTTCGGCGCCAGGGTGTAGTCACCCGACTGACGGGTGGACACCAAGTCGTTGATGAACTTGCCGTTCTCGTCCAGGGACGCGTTCGCCTGCGCCACGGTGTGGCGCATTTCCTCAGTGGCGGACATGTAGTGGACCTCGTCGGTCACCTGTCCTTCTTTCACCACGCGATAGGGCGTTTCGATGAAGCCGTACTTGTTGACGCGCGCAAAGGTCGCCAGCGAGTTGATAAGACCGATGTTCGGGCCTTCCGGAGTCTCAATCGGGCACATCCGGCCATAGTGGGTCGGGTGCACGTCGCGGACCTCAAAGCCTGCACGCTCGCGGGTCAGGCCGCCCGGGCCAAGCGCCGACAGGCGGCGTTTGTGGGTGACTTCCGACAGCGGGTTGGTCTGGTCCATGAACTGGGACAGCTGCGAGGAGCCGAAGAATTCACGCACGGCAGCAGCTGCCGGTTTCGCGTTGATCAGATCCTGCGGCATCACGGTGTCGATCTCGACGGAGGACATCCGCTCCTTGATCGCCCGCTCCATGCGCAGAAGGCCGACGCGGTACTGGTTTTCCATCAGCTCGCCGACGGACCGCACGCGGCGGTTGCCGAGGTGGTCGATGTCGTCGATATCGCCGCGGCCGTCGCGCAGGTCAACCAGCGCCTTGACACAGGCGACAATGTCTTCTTTGCGCAGGGTGCGCTGGGTGTCCTCGGCGTCGAGCGCCAGGCGCATGTTCATCTTCACGCGGCCAACGGCGGACAGGTCATAGCGCTCAGAGTCGAAGAACAGGGTGTCGAACAGTGCCGACGCGGCCTCGACGGTGGGCGGCTCGCCCGGGCGCATCACACGGTAGATGTCCATGAGCGCGCTTTCGCGGGTCCGGTTCTTGTCCTGCGCCATGGTGTTGCGCATGTAGGGGCCGACGTTGACGTTGTCGATGTCCAGCACCGGGATGTCGGTGATGCCGGCATCCAGCAGCTCTTTCAGGGAGCCGCCGATCAGTTCGCCGTCCTTGTCGTATTCGAGGGTCAGTTCATCGCCGGCCTCGACGTAGATCGCGCCGTTGTCTTCGTTGATGATGTCCTTGGCGACGAACTTGCCGACGATGTGCTCAAAGGGCACCAGCAGCTCGGTGATGGTGCCTTCCTCGATCATCTTCTTAACCGCGCGCGGGGTGACTTTCTTGCCCGCTTCGCAGATGATCTCGCCGGTGGCAGCGTCCACCAGGTCATAGGTCGGGCGGGTGCCGCGCACACGCTCGGGGAAGAAGGGTGTGACCCAGCCGCGGGACTTCTCAAGCTTGAAGTTGACGGTGTTGTAGTAGGCATCCATGATGCCTTCCTGGTCCAGGCCCAGGGCGTACAGCAGGGTGGTCACCGGCAGCTTGCGGCGGCGGTCGATACGGGCAAAGACGATGTCTTTGGCGTCGAATTCGAAGTCGAGCCAGGAGCCGCGGTACGGGATGATGCGGCAGGCAAACAGCAGCTTGCCCGAGGAGTGGGTCTTGCCCTTGTCGTGGTCGAAGAACACGCCCGGCGAGCGGTGCATCTGGGACACGATCACGCGCTCGGTGCCGTTCACAATAAAGGTGCCGTTCGGGGTCATCAGGGGCATGTCGCCCATGAAGACGTCCTGCTCCTTGATGTCCTTCACCGACTTGGCGCCAGTGTCCTCGTCGACATCAAACACGATCAGGCGCAGGGTGACCTTCAGCGGCGCGCTGTAGGTCATATCGCGCTGCATGCACTCTTCGACGTCGTACTTAGGCTTCTCGAAGGAGTACTTCACGAACTCCAGAACGGAGGTCTCGTTGAAGTCCTTGATCGGGAAGACCGACTGGAACACACCTTTGATGCCTTCGCCGTCAAGCGGCTCGACGTCATCGCCGGAGCGCAGGAACAGATCGTAGGAGGATTTCTGCACCTCAATGAGGTTTGGCATTTCCAGCACTTCGCGGATTTTGCCGTAGTATTTACGTAGACGTTTCTGGCCAAGGAACGATTGAGCCATGTCAGATGTCACCTTTCGAGTTCTCACCGGTCAAGGATGCCGCCGGGCCCCGGCACCTTGCCCATACGAGACAGCGTGTTCGGATCAATTCATGGCCACCGTCCCGAATGGCGGCCTCCCGATCCCTTGAACCTCGCCTGAAAAAGCGCCCCTTACCCAAGGCCCTTTTTAAGACAGGTTAGGCTGGGCCCGGAAAACTCCGGACCCAGCCAAATTTCCGATGCATCTGGAATGCACCAGAGGCAGGACTTAGGCCAGCTCGACTTCGGCGCCAGCTGCTTCCAGCTTGGCTTTGATGTCTTCTGCTTCGGCTTTGTCGATGCCTTCTTTGATTTTGCCGCCTGCTTCGACCAGCTCTTTGGCTTCTTTCAGGCCCAGGCCGGTGATGCCGCGAACTTCTTTGATCACATTGATCTTGGAAGCGCCGGCGTTCTTCAGAACGACGTCGAATTCGGTCTTTTCTTCTTCAGCTGCACCGCCGGCGTCGCCGCCAGCTGCCATGACAACTGCGCCGCCTGCTGCGGGCTCGATGCCGTATTCGTCTTTCAGGATGGTTTTCAGTTCTTGTGCTTCCAGCAGGGTCAGACCCACGATGCTTTCTGCGAGTGCTTTCAGATCAGCCATTGTATCAGCTCTTTCCGTTTACAGTATGTGTGTTCCAACGTGCGGGACATGCCCCACGCCAGTCATTCAGTGCCAACCGCTTACGCAGCTTCCGCCTTCTCTTCGATGGTCGAAAGGATGCTTGCGATGTTGCTTGCAGGTGCGCCAATCGCGCCGGCGATGTTGGAAGCAGGTGCGCCAATGCAGCTTGCGATCTGAGCGATGAGCTCGTCGCGGGACGGCATTTTCGACACGGCTTCGACACCGGCACGGTCCAGAGCATTCTCACCCATTGCGCCGCCAAGGATCTCAAACTTTTTGTTATCCTTGGCGAAACCCTCGGCCACCTTGGCGGCGGACACGGGGTCTTCGGAATAGGTCAGAACGGTCATCCCTGTCAGCAGGCCGGCCATGCTTGCACACGGCTTACCCTCGAGGGCGATTTTGGCGAGCCTGTTCTTGGCAACACGCACGGAGCTGTTCGCGTCACGGGCACGTGCGCGCAGATCCTGCATCTCGGCAACTGTCAGACCGGCGTAGTGAGCAACCACCACGACGCCAGAGCTTTCGAAGATCTGGCCGAGTTCCTCGACCACTTTCTCTTTCTGGGCTCTATCCACAGTTCTCTCCAAGTTAGGGATGCTTACACACCCCGGCTCATATTTGCCGGCTCAAATGAACCGGCGTTCAGGTCCGTTTTACGGGATGAGCCAAATCCGCCCGAGGGATTGAAAACCCCCGATCTTCTTGGTCTGTACCCGTCTCAGGAGGGAAATTAAGGTCAGATCGGAGACCACCCACCATCTTGGACGAAATGAAATAAAGCGCACGACGAATCGCACGCTTTACCTCGCAGCCGTAATTAGTCCCATTTGAGGGGATTTCCAAGGGGCAAATTGGAAAATGCGCCTGCCCGCGGCATTCCGCCAGGACACAAAAAGGGCGGCCCTTGCGGTGCCGCCCTTCTGACATCAGCTGTGCGTCCCGATCACTCGGTGACAGCGTTGTCCACGTCAACCGTGATGCCCGGACCCATGGTCGAGGACAGGTTGATCTTTTTCATGTAGGCGCCTTTGGCGCCCGACGGCTTGGCTTTGGCCACAGCCGACACGAAGGCACGGACGTTCTCGACCAGCTTGGCTTCGTCAAAGGACGCTTTGCCGACGCCGGCGTGCACAACGCCGCCTTTTTCCGCTTTGAACTGGACTTCGCCGCCCTTGGCTGCTTCCACGGCCGCTTTCACGTCCATGGTCACGGTGCCGACTTTCGGGTTCGGCATCAGGTTGCGCGGGCCGAGGATCTTACCCAGGCGGCCGACGACGGGCATCATGTCCGGGGTCGCGATGCAGCGGTCAAAGTCGATGTTGCCGGCCTGGATGGATTCCATCAGGTCTTCGGCGCCAACGATGTCTGCGCCGGCTTCCTTGGCTTCGTCCGCCTTGGGGCCGCGAGCGAAGACAGCGACGCGCATGTCTTTGCCGGTGCCGTTCGGCAGGCCAACCACGCCGCGGACCATCTGGTCTGCGTGACGGGTGTCAACGCCCAGGTTCATGGCGATTTCGACGGTTTCGTCGAACTTAGCGTTGGCGTTGGCCTTGATCAGGGCAACAGCCTCTTCCACCGACAGGTTGTCCTTGCCAGCGAAAGCTTCGCGCGCAGCGCGGGTGCGTTTTCCGAGCTTTGCCATCTTACTTCACCTCGATGCCCATGGAGCGGGCAGAGCCCAGGATGATCTGCATTGCCGCTTCGACGTCGTTGGCGTTCAGATCTTTCATCTTGGCTTCGGCGATCTCTTTCACCTGAGCCGCGGTCACGGTGCCGACGGTTTCGCGCGACGGGTTGGTCGCGCCGGACTTAATCTTGGCAGCCTTCTTCAGGTAGTAAGACGCGGGCGGCGTCTTGATGTCCATGGTGAAGGACTTGTCCTGGTAGTAGGTGATCACGGTCGGGCACGGCGCACCGGGCTCCATGTCTGCGGTCTTGGCGTTGAACGCCTTGCAGAATTCCATGATGTTGATGCCGCGCTGACCCAGGGCCGGGCCGACCGGCGGGGACGGGTTTGCCTGACCTGCAGGAACCTGCAGCTTCATCGAACCAACAAGCTTCTTAGCCATTTGGTTTTCCTTTCAACTAGGACGGGACGCGTCCCATCCAATTCAAGTTGCGTGGTCGGATTTCAGGATCGCGATCCCTCAATCTCCCACGAGAGAATCTCGCCCGAAGACGATAGAGGCGGCATGTACAGGGGAAAGGAAGCGGTGGCAAGCCGTTGGCGCGCGCAATCAGACATGAGCTCTTCACGCCCAAATCGTTCGCTGCTGCGCTGAAGGGGCCCTATTCCAAAAAGACAACCCGGGGCGATAAGCGCTCCGAATGCCACCAGGCCTCGCCGTGCATACTGCAGCAGTACAATTATTCAGGCTTGGGAAGTGGTGCCCGGGGGCGGAATCGAACCACCGACACGAGGATTTTCAATCATATTACCAATAATGAAATCAGGTGTTTATATATGAGTGTATCATTTTGTGTATAACTTTTGAGAATCATCGAGAAAACTCACGTTAAGAAGTTGAAATGAAACAATATTTGATGAAATCACACACATCCGAAATCAAACAAGCAAGCCTTGGCGGAATATCTACTGCAGCTTCCGAAGCAAAACTTCTCGAGCAATTCTAACACCGTTTTCCCAAGCCTGAACCGTTTCTCGAAGTCGTTGGGATTTCTTTTCGCCTGATGGGCCATGAATGATCGCTGATCGAACCTCGTAAAAGTGCTTCACCTCTGCCTTCAGGCCCTCTCTTTCTTCTTCACTCTGACCAAGAAGTTCGGCGATCTCATTTTGAAGAAAGTTGCTGATGCCTCTGGCCGGCGGTTGGAACATGCGTTCGAAAACAATTGCCACATCCAAAACCCTGTCGTGTGCAGCAAAACGACCGTCTCGGCTATATGCTTCTGCTAAGCGATATACCTCTGACGCTAGGTCAGCATATGCTGTCTCACTCTTGCGTGAAAACAACAACTTGGCGTCCTCAACTCGTTCTGGACATGCCAGTTGAACTTTTGCAAACGGATCAAACAAATGACTAATCGAACGACCTTTTTGGGCCATGTCTGGATGGTAAGTGTTGCCAAGTAGACCTGCTGCTGTCTGTGAGACACAGCCTTCCAGCGTCCACATCCAAGACACTCTTGTGCCAAGCGATACCGCCAACAAGTTTGCAAACTCTTCCACCCAGCGGTGAAACAGCGGAGGTGGCGTTCGCGGTTCGGAATACCGATACGAATGCTTGGGACGTACCATGGGCTTCCAAACAAACCTGCGAACCACTCCGAAAATACTCTTGGTGTGCCTACGTTCGATATGTTCGGGAGCAACGTCTTTGAGCCAAACCGGATCAACGTAGTCCGATAGATAAGAGAAAGGAATGAGCGAATATCCTTCCCCTAAATCGACCTCGGAATCGATGTAAGCACCGTGGAAAAGAGCGATGTCCATTCCAACATTTAGACCAGTTTGAAGCGCTGAAAACTTCCTGTCAGGTAACAGAAGCAAGGAATTGAGTTTCGCTGCCGTCTCCTGAAAGCCAGCTTCTGTATGGGTTTGGCAATTGGCCATCTGCCCAACGATCAAACCACTTAGACTGGTAAGAGTGCTTCCATTCAGAATGCCCATGTGAAAGTCGTCGTTGCCTGTGCGGATGCCCAGTGCGGATCCGAGACGTGGATGTCCTCGCAAGACTCCCCGCACCGGATCCAAGGCCGCTCGAAGAGGCTGATAGAATTGGTCTCGCCTCTTATCGAACCGATACAGAACATCTTGATAGAGCATGAGCAGATCGTCGCTTGGAAACGGCGTTTCATCTCGACCGTTCCAAGACACTTGGGTCGGATAACCGTTTGCCTGCCAGTAGCGTTCCAAAAACGGTTTTTGAACCTTACGGAGGTTCTCGAGAGCAGCCGCCAAACGTTGCTCCCAAGCTCTTCCTTCAAATTGGTTTGAAGACAAACTCAAAGGTAACAAGCTCACTAATTTGGTATACCCTTCTTTGGTCTCTTTGACAGCTCTGAGGGGGTTACTCGATTTCCTTGCAGCTTAAACAACGTAACTGTGTAACTGGTTTCGCCACCAACCGGCGTCCATCTCGAAACTTGAATACAGTCACGCAAATCGCTCACTTCGCCCCGCACATCATCCAAACTCAAAACGCCTAGAAAACAAAAATTCGTTTGTGCTGTTTGGTATGTCGTTGCTTGAGGTGCAAACTTATTTGTAGTTTCAACAGACGTGTTTTCTTGTTTGGTCCTCTTTAGCTCCAACACGGTCTGAATATTCTCGGAGATTACGACAATATCGGCCCGTCCACCACCAAGCATTCGGGGCTCATATGACAAGTTCACACCGTTTCGGCCTAGCAGGTAGCTATAGAGGTCTTCCTGAAAATGCTCCTCTTTAGCATTCTCAACTTCTTCCTTCATTAAGTAATCGAGGCCACTAAGCGTTCTTCTTGGGGAGTTTAGCCTCTCCGAGATGAATCCTATCAGAACGTCGAGCAAGTAGAAAAATGTTAAAGTCGCGTGTGGGAATTTGAAAATGTCATCTTTTTCATCACATGTCCTGAGGTAACCCGCCACGTGCTCCAAGATTGCCGTACGAGCCGGAGTAGGTGCTTTAGCTCTAAAGTGTTCACCTGCCGACGCCATTGCCTCTTGAATGGCTTCCTCAGTCCAACTAGTCCCTGCGCCATATTTGTGGGCTGCGGTATCTTTTTTTAGCGCCCGGTCTGATACCTTCGTGGGGTTTCTGAGCACTCCGCTCTTAAGTCGAGAGCGAATATCAGAGTAGATAGCTTTCCAGTTAGCGTCACCCTCCTGTTCTCCTGCAGACTTCAACCATCTTGCAGTTGCGGCTAATTGATAGTTCGAAAGCTGAATACGCCCTAAAATTGGTGGGGATACCATGTCTTCGATGCTTCCGGAGCTGCCACGTCCAAAAATCGTTGACGAAGCTGAAAGAAGGAATAGCAGTTCCTCCTCAATTATTCGGGCAGCTTCCAACCAAATTTCGTCTTCCAGAGACACAGATAGATCGCAGAGCTTGGATGCAAATGTTATCCATTGGGTCGCGGCCAATTTTTCCGAACCAACAAACTTGTTATGGGAATAACTCTGGTCGTGATAGGCAAAAAACTGGAATGACAACTTCCTCAAGCTCTCCAAGTCGTCAGCACTCGGAAAAGAATTTTCTCTATGACATTGAAGAAGAAAACTCAGGCACAGGGAAAAAAGCTCCGCCTCGGTTCGTCCAGATTTCACTGAATTGTCAGTCAAAAAAAGAGACCTAGCAGCTTCAAAATTATCAACGGCAGCGCTAGCACTAGAGGAAGCCAAACCTTCTCGAAGTTTGATTAGGCCAAGCTGGAAACGCGCTTCTGCAGCTGCTTCACGCCACTCAAGAAACCTCTCCAAATGTGCTTCTGCCTCACTCAAGTCAGCATGATGCGACAAAGCACCTACTATGGCGGACACATATTTGATGAAGCCTTCGTCCTCGTCGTCAGCGATCGCAAAAAAGGTTGAACGCAAGCGACGAAAGTGAGCCGGGCTATGCAATGCAAGAATGGCAACGGCTTGCAAGGCTTGGCCCCGCAAAGCCGCAAAAAGGCTCCGGTCACTGAAGATCTCAATCAGCTTGTCAACTGCCTCAGGAAAGTTTGAGAGAAACGCAAGACGAAAACTTGGCGAGACAATGAATGCATTTGAAAGAGACGCAAAACCTCCGGGGTCTGTTGCATCTCCTAAAAGCTCACATAACAATGAGCTCTGACCTTCGAATACTGGCGCTTCAGAAAGCCAGTGTAGAAAAGCTCCAGACAACGGGGGGCGGCGGAACCTTGAGGACCATAGCTCCCGAATAGTCGTGATGTCGACTTCGGCAGCCGTGAGCGCGCTATCGTTAAGCAAAGCGTCTATTATTAGCGGCTCCCAAGTTTCATTCGCAGAACCTCTCAAAACAAGTACTCATCACCTTTGGCCAGCTTGTAGTCAGCAAACCTCTTAGCTTCAAAACTGTCTTTCCGCGTCACAGAAGAAATGAAGATTTGAAGATCATCATCTTCGTCCGCCAACTCAGATATTGACCGCATTATCTCATCGAAATCGTTGTCCGAAATTTCTTCGGACTTAGCCGAGTCAAAGAACAATATTCCAGGATGTCGACCTCGGCCTGTTTGCGCTGAAATCTTCGCGATCGTGATTGACGCCGCTATACGGAACCTTAGCTTTTCACCGGGACTGAGCTTTGTGTATGTAGTATCGGTATCAGCAATGTGGATACCTGTTTTACTTGATGTCCACTCCACCTGCTTCAGGTGCTTTACTCCAAGCTTAGTTGCTACGCTCTTAATAACTTCAGATGCGTCTTTGAAGAGCTGCTCTTCTTGCTCCGAAAACATTTGTTTCGTTGCTTTCTGAGTTTCATCCAATATTTTCACCGACAGAAGGTCTGAATCTTGAACTACTTTCGGCGCGCTCGAAATGGCAGCACTAAGCTCCTTGATCGCCAATTCAAGTGCGGAGCGTTTCGCGACTTGAACAGAAAGATGATCCGCTTCAGAGAGTTTTTTTTCCAGTTTACCTTGGTCCGTAATCGTTTTTGACAGTCGACTTTCAAGCCGCTCACGATCCTTTCTTAGACATACTATTTCCTCTTTAATCACGTTTATTTGACCCTCTGCTTCATCAACTTCTGTAGACAGTTGTACAAAATCGGGGTCCTCTAAATCGGCTTTGTTCGGGCTGCTATCTTTGCAGAGAGGGCAGCTATCTCCATGCTGCGCCATCTCAGCAACTTCGCGAAAACTCGTTGATTCACACGACGGGCAGCATACCGGCTCAAGCTTTCGAAAAATCAGACCAGCATTTTGCTCTTCTATCTTCGCCTGAAGCAACCTTTTCAGCTTCACCCATTCTGAACGCAACACCTCCAGCTCAGCTTCTTTTCGACTGATGGATAGATCCGTAGAATTAAGATCGCTTTGAAAGTGTACGGCGTCTTTAGTGAGGGTTTTCATTTCATCTTCATCTAAGCGTGCCTGACGCTCCAACTCCGTTCCTTCAGGCAGCTCACCCAACTGGCGATTTAGTTCTTCTAAAGCTTTGGAAGAACTGTTCTCCGAGTTATTGGCCTTTTTATCGCTGGACTTCTTAAGCAAAATTTTATGCATCGCAGATGCTCGGCTTTGGGTGGAAACCCAAGGCAAACCGATGAATGTTTGCAATAGTCTCTGCGAGTATCCGGCAATGTGGTCACCCACAATTGCTCCTTCGCTACTGGAAACAAAGAGTGCCGAAGCCATGGCAGGCCAACCGTGAGGAACCAGTTTCTCCTTCTTCAGAGTCGTGTACATCTTGTCAAAACTAAGTTCCCTCATGAACAACTGGTCCATAAATTCGCTAAGGTCAGATAAAGGACCTTGAAAAACAACATTGGTATTGTCGCCGCCATCACGAGATAGAATAGCTTGACCAGACACAGGATCGCTCAGAGACTCCACGAGTAGCTTATACTCTGATGCACCTATCGAGAATGCAGCCTCAACCTTATTGATCCAGTGCATCGTCACTGGCGAAACCTTCTCAAAATTCCCTCTTAGAACGCTGTAAAGGAGATTGAGTATTGTGGACTTTCCGACCAAGTTGACCTCTTCAGAAAAAACCCCAAAAAGTCCAGCTCGAAGCCCCTCCCATTCAAAGGCGAACGGCCCATCATCCTCAGTTCCTGTTTTGGTGCCAGAGAATTTGAATCTCTGAAACCGAATTGCTTTCCTTTCTGGGATCGCAGATTGAGGCTCAACACCGTATTCAGAATGAACCTGCTTTACAACATTGACCGCTACGCCTGACTTGCGAGCAATTTCCGCATACCACTCTTCCAGTGAAAGAGCATTCTTCGCTTCAAGCATCTAGCTGCTCCAATAGTTCAATGACCTTATTCCGAATACTCGGTATCGGCTTTCCAATAGCCGCATTCTCATACTCAGGAACGGAATATTGCGCATCCTTCAATGCGCTCCCAGTTGTCTTGGGGAGACACTTGATCGCGTCGATCTGGCGCATGTACCACGCCAAACTGGGTTGTTGATTTATTGCGTCTGCTACGACGCTAAAAGCGCTCGGAAAAATCAGGTATGTCCAAGGTTTCCCGGGAGCCTGAGTGTCCCGAACCGCCCTAATGAGACCCGGTGCCTCCAGAATAGATAGAGCAGTTTCAATTCTTTCATATGCGCCATACCGCCAACGAACCATCAGGATGGTGCGAACGTCAGGCTCTTCTCCGATCATGATTTCTCGAGCAAGATGCAGGAACTTGACGTCTCCGCTCGCTCGGTATTGCTCTAGGAGCTGGTTGGCCAGATAGTCCGGGTACCGAACATAGAAATCGAGTTTCATGAGTTTCAACTCACCACTGAACTTGTGGGACGGGTGGCCATCCGTTTCATCCCCCTCCAGAGCTTCCGACATACTGGTCAGTATAAAAAGTAGCCGCATTGCATCACGGTAGTGAAAATTAGTCTCTGAAATATTCAATGCTATTTAGTCCAAAGGCACACATTTTGTCATTCCCGATCACACTAGCAAACCACACGCCAAACGATAGTGATAATTACCTTTATGCGGTGAGAATTCTCAAATGAGAATCAGCCCAACAGGAGCCAGGCGCCTTGCACTTGTCTTTACCGTCACAAAGCGAATGTTCGATTTTTGGGCAAAAACTTAACCCAAAAACCTTCTTTATTTGAATGAAATCAGGTATTTAAATCCGAGCGTCGAGGGGCGTGCAATCGGCAACCTTCAACAGTACCTCTACTGGATCCACCACCAAAGCGCGGCATAGTATCACAAGTTCAGGGACGTCGATTCGTCGCTGACCACTCTCTATGCGTGCAACGAACGACTGATGACAGCGCAGTCGTTCCGCAAGTTCCGCCTGTGAGAGCCCAGCATCTTTCCGAGCCTGTATCAAAGATTCTACAAGAGCAATCTGCCCTTCAGAGCGAAGTGTTTTTGTCATTTGTCCCCCGCAGCATGCGAGGGTTCCCAATAATCTTGAAATCAGATTATCTAAAAAGTAGATACTCCCTGTCGGCCTCCTACTCGGTTGGTCGTACCAAGGCATTGCGAGCACATCTCGCGCCCGGACAACATCGAACGCAGGCAAACAATTATGACAAAATCTCCAGAAACCAACGACATCGCTGAAACCAAAACAAAGGACGGTGGGAGCATCGTTGACGTTATCAAGCTAATCCTCTTCGTGGGTGTCGGTTACTTCGTATACACTTTTTTCACGACCGACCCTCGAGAAGAGAAATTCATGGCGCACGTGACATCCCAAGCACCAGCGGACCAAAAGGCATTTCTCGATATTGTTGGACGGGCCGTTGCAGCCGCAGACGATGCCGCGAATGATGCAGCCAAGGCCGCGGCATACATCAAAGGCAACAAAGAACTGTGCGGTGGGACAGCCTACAACCCACTTAGCGGCAAGGTCGGCTGGGTCGGAATTTTCGATGAAGCCAACCTGACGGACGACAACAACGACATGTATCTTGAAGTGGAAATCGGCCACGACAACAATATCCGCGCCGAAGTTCCGGCTGCCTACCGTAACGTGGTGCTCGGTTTAGAAGGGGGACAGCCGGTTTCTTTCTCAGGCAGTTTCAATCCCGGCAACATGAACGAGAACCAATGCCTGCGAACAACTTGGTCCCTTGTCACGGGCTCCACGCCAGAACTAACAAGACGGTCTTTCTCTTTTAACCTCACCAGCATTGCGGCAATCCCCGAAAGCTGAACCCAACTGCCGGAGCGGAGAACTGCTCTGCTCCGGCCACGATATTCCCCCCTCAGGATTGTCTTTCTCAAATCCGTTGTCGGCAAATCGAATTTTCTCGATCCCTTCTACGACAAACCAAGATTTGTTTTATACGGAGGGTTCAAATTGACGGAGTACGTTGCCTATTATCGAGTTTCGACGGAACGGCAGGGGCGGTCCGGCCTCGGGCTGGAAGCCCAACGTGCGATGGTCGATCAGTTCCTTCAGCCGCATGACAAAGTGATAGCCGAGTTCACGGAAATCCAGTCAGGCAAACGAGATGACCGGGCCGAACTGTGGAACGCGATCAACCTCGTCAAGAAGACCCGATCCAAGCTGCTAATCCCGAAGCTCGACCGTTTCTCCCGGAAGGTGTCGTTCATCTCGGGGATCATCGACCAAGGGATTGAGTTGGTCGTATGTGAGCACCCAAACGTCTCAACATTCTTTTTGCACCTGTTGGCCTGCTTTGCGGAGGAGGAGCGCCGACAGATTTCAGAACGCACCAAAGCGGCTCTCAGAGCGGCAAAGAACCGTGGGACCGTCCTTGGCCGGAATGCTCATGCCCTGAACGCCAAGCGCCAATCAGAGAAGCGGGATTTCTTCGAGACCATCCGGGATGAGTTTGAACGAGCCTTCAAGGAGGCTGGAACGTTTTCGGGAACCGCACGGCTGCTGAACGAGCGGGGTGTCCGAACGGCCAAGGGCGGTAAATGGTATCCGCAGACGGTCCGGAACTACGTCGCACTTCTACCAGAGGAACGAAAACTAGGACAGCTCTGATACCGGAGCAAAACGCCTTTCGCATACTAAGACAAGCCCTACTCCTCTAGGCGGCTAACTCCTCATCCATTGCTACTGACGCGTCAGGAAATCGAGCATTCAAAAAACGCCACAGTGTCTCTGGAATGCTTGCCTGCGTTCCACAAACAGCGGTGAAGTTGTTGGCTCCAATGGTAACAAAGGTCTTCGGTAACTTTTTCTCGGCACCAATCACCTCAGTAAATATGTGTGGCAATACTTCAAGGTACTTACAGAAAAACCAAGCAAAAAATTTACCTCTCGTAATCTGCCTGAGATCATACTTTCCAAGAATTTGTGTGCGAACAGATGAAATGTCGCTACTATTACATTGAACACTTTTTAGAGCAGCGCATTGTGTAGCCAAACTTTCACGAGGCATTTCTCCTGTTACCAAATCCTGATCCTCACGAATCGCAACTAACGAATTGGGTTTGATTGTTGTGAATTGAACCTCAGTGCCCTTTGCGCGCCAAGAAGCCATCTGAAAAGTGAGTGGCGCAATATGTTCGCAAAAACGCCCACTAGCTCCGTCAAAGTGTTCTTCTAACGCGTTTGCTTCAACTTGAGTAATGTTGGACAACCCGTAGTAGGCTTCCAGAACACCGACTAAGAGTTTCCCTGTGCAAAGTGTGTTTTCGATCGAATATCCATCTGTAATGTAAAATTCTTCCGACAGTGTTTCGTCGACAAAAACACTATGGAAGTCCCTATCCACGATGAATGCAAATCTGCCCAGATCTAGATCGTGAGCAGAAATGTCCTCTTGAGATTTAAAGACCTTCTTTCGGCTCCCTGAAAAGAAGACTTTAACACTCCAGCCGTTCTTTAACTTGGCTGAGATAGCCTGTCGGTAGAATGAGACATCACCACGCCCTTCGACGAACAGGTAAATCAAGTTGTCTTGCGTATAGCCCAAAAGCAAATCGTGTACTGCCGAATCCACATCTTCCATTGCAGCAGCGTGAATCTCCAGCATATCGGGCTCAGGCTGGAGGTCATTCATCGGTCTTAACCTCCGATACATTGCCCCAGTCTGCACCCTTCGCCAATTGTCCAATCGAGCGTGTGCATCCCCGCAACGAATTGTCATAGATGAATGGCGAGTGAGTTACGGCTAACAAACCAGAGCAAGCCGTCAAATTGGAGACTTTTTCAAGGAACTCTCTTTGCCAGGGCACGGAAAGAGATAATTCGGGCTCATCCACAATAATGAAAAATGCCTCATTACCTGAAAGCAACAGATGGCAAAAAAGAGATACAATCTGCTTTTCACCAGAAGACAATTCACTGAGTTCAATTTCGGTTTCATTGCTTTTGATACCGATTGTCCCCGTCAGTATATCGTAGCTAAATTTCTTTCCCTTCATAAAGCTCTCACACACCTCACAGAACGAAGTGATAGATGCTTCTCTTTCATTGAGGTCGTTGTGGAAATCCAACAAGCGCTTGAAATATGACAAAACGATTTTTTCTTGAGTGGAAAGAGACTTCCTAGCCTCACCATCTCGTGAAAGGCTTGTCATGACAGAACGTTTAATTTCACCTACGTCCAAGTTTTGGAGGACCGAACTGTCAATTCTGGCAAGGACGCTATCCACATGTGCTCCATCGATAGATAATTCTTCTATGTCTGGATCATCCTTGAATTTACCCTTCACAATGTCAGACAAAGAAGAAATGGAAAGGCTTAGAGATTGGGTAAGTTGAAAATCTCGGATTTTCCTTAGTGTTTGGGAAACCAGCTCTTGCACATCTCCCATCCCGAATTCCACAAGCTCTAGGTACTGAGCATCCTCGGACTGAGACCGATTTGACCGATACTTCCTGGCTAGCTCAGTGTCCTTCATCTTAAGGACAGCATGCAGTTCTTTTTCAATTCGCCGATAAGTTGGAAGATAAACTACCTGTGAATTGAGTTTTAGTTTCATCTGCTTAGCCTTGTCGGCCAAACGCCTACTACGCTTGCTTTTACTCTCTAAGTTCGATGAATCCCAATGCCTAAAGTGTCTTGAAAGCTCAAAAATAGTCTCGTCAGCCTCCCAAGGTGGTGCATCAGAATATCGCGTGACCAAGTGTCGAGCGTGATCCAATTCACCTCGCTCGAGTAAGCTCCTGATCTTTCTTGAAACACTTGGGCTAACATTTTTCAGAAGCGCGGATCTAAAAGCATCGCGCTCGGGAAGAAGTTCGGAATGCTCGATGATAATCTGAGTTCCATCGTCGAACATTACTGAACAGCTTTCAAAGTCGAAGTCTGAAAGCGCTGACCACCGACATACAAGAAAATTCTGTATAATCTGCAGAATGGTTGTCTTTCCCGCACCATTTTCTCCCACGAGAACAAGACGTCCGTCTTGGAATTTAAGAAAATAGTCCTTTTTTCGAAAGCCTTTGATGGCAATTTCTTTGACGATGGGCAATTGACATTCCTCCAGTAGTGAACCTGCCTATGTCGGGGTGCAGTCTTCAAAGCATCAAACTAACTTCTCATGCACTGCTACTGCCGAGTGCGGAACTCACGGATCAATCGGTAACCTAGCTAGCGGTGTTATTCCATACCCCCTTAAAAAAATCCCTCTGAAACGGTGCGTTAACTACTTCTCTGCATTCACAATACAAAGCTCAGTGAGCCACGAGGGATACGTTATGTCGGCTTGGTCCACATCTAGATTGAACGCCGCCACCGGCGTCAAGAACACATCAATTTCCAGCAGCGGAAACAACTCCTGTTTCACCTGCTCCAAGACAGCCACGGTCTCGGCTGTTCGCGGCACCTGATGCGGGGTGAAGACGGTTTTCTTCCGGGCGTTGTCTAGGTCTTGCTTGGAACAAGGTACGCCAAATTCATCCGACAGTAGTTCGGCAAAATCCCCAACTTTGAGCTTGCCATCTTCGGTCAAACTCTCCCGCCCAAAAGCATGATGCTTCAGCTTGTGTGTTCCCGCCTTTCGCAACTTGTGGGCAATGGCGAGATCACGCCTTAGCCTTTTCATCACACCATCTTCCTTGGCCAGATATTTCCCGGCTTCACCTTGAGCCGCCAGCTTGCCTTCAAAAAACGATGCAAAGCTTTGGTAGTCCGTGAAGGTCTTCAGACAATGGGGGTCGCCCTTGTTGTATTGGGACCAGATCGCGCGCGTGGTGTTGAACTGATCGACGGTTTCCCAAGGCTGTGTGGAGAAGGCCAGATGCTCACAGGTCTTTCCTTTGCCGTAGGAGGCCAGCACCTCGCCCGCTTTGTCGGGCTTCCGCTTCCAGTCGAACTCCATCGACAGCCGTTTGACCATTGTCTTGTCCACGAAGTCCAAGCCCTGTTCGTACATCTCGCGAATACCAGCACCCATTGTCACCGTCAGCGTGTCGGTGGGCTTGCGTTCAAAGAACAGCTTGGTGATCTCGGCATTCTGTTCGGACTTGTTCAGCACCCCCTCAAGCTTGATGCCACCTTTAGCCAAAACAACCTTCTCATCGTCTTTAGGGTACATGCCTGTGACATCCCAATCGGAAGTCTCAGACGGCTTCAAAGTAGCCTGCCCACGGGTGCGCCAGCCCACAGGCTGACGGATGATATGCTTGATCTCGTAGATACCCCATTCACCCGCAAGCCGTCGTCTTGCATCCAGATATCTTTGACCCAAGGGGCCAGCATGAACGACATCCCGCATCTGTTGATCTGTCGCCGTCGTCAGAAAGCCGTCCGTCGTCACGCTGAAGATTTGAACACTTTCGGGAAGAGCGTTCATGATTTCACCCAACACACCCCGACAGAAGGCCGTGATGAAGGCGGCATAGACGGGATTGGTGATCTTGCTTGGTTCAAGTGGCTTAGTCTCGGCATCCCGCAGATCGTATATGCGCCGCTCCCTTAGCCCTTGAGCGGTTTTGCCATAGGTGGAATTCACAAGCTCTTTCCAGAATAGGTTGTCCAACGTCTTCTTGGGATACTTGGAGCGTTCGGCGATACAGTTGCGGGCAAAGCCTGAGAAGGGGCGTTTCGCAGGAGCATATTCCTCTGTCCGGCTGATGATCCTGTCAGAGTCGATCTGCCGCCCTTCAACCAAACTGATCTTGCAACCAAGCTGCTTGGCCAAAAGGATTTCGCTGATGTGGGTTGTGCTGTTGCCCTTCCTTGGAAACAGCAATCCATTCTCGGTTCGCACAGGCAAAACCGGATATCTCACATCTTCCGGAAATTCGAAGTCCACATTGGCAAAGGCCAGATCATCCACGGCAAAGCGGGTAAGCAATTCGTCGGTGCTGCCAATGGCCCTAATTGTGTCCCAGCGAGGCGCACCGATGATCGCCATGGCCGAAGGATAGGCGCTTGTCAGATCGTAATCGTACCAGACGCCTTCTAGCGCAGGGCCAAACCAGAATTGCTCGTTTCGCCCTCCATGATAACACTCGGTAAAAAAGTCCTCGTTCCAATGCAGCTTATTTGTCGAGACAATCCGCTTGCGGGACTGAAAGCGATTGTTCTTCTTGCTCCAGTACTTCTCAATCACCTCTTCCTTCGCCACGATGTCCAGAGGATGAACACCATGACTTGCCCAATATTCTTGGATCAAATCAACGCCGATGGAGGTCAGTGTCACGGGCAGTTTGAACTTGCCGGTCTTATCAAAATACAGCCGGATGATCCGTGAGGTGTAATGCGCACAAATCTCGGCATCGCGAATGGCATAGTCCCGAAACAGCCGCCAATCGCGCTCCATGAACACCGCCATATGCCGCTTCAGATACAGCTCTTCTTCCGGATCATCAGCGAGCTTCAGCTTTTCAAATCCAAGGATGTCACCAAGCTGCGCCAGACTTCTGGCACCCGTAGGAGCCAGCGCAATGGTGTCTCTGATCTTCACACCAAGGCGAATGGGTTTTCGACCTTTGCCCTGAGGCAGCTTGACCGCAATGTCCTTGCTGACATTCATGAACAGGCTTCGGACGTTTTCGAGATTGAGACTGGCGCGTTTGTCCTCATCCTTGAAGTCGCTGAACCCCGGCACATCCGCTCGTGTGAAGTGCGCCACCAGATAGATATCGACGGGCAGCTTTAAACCCGGATGGGCACGGAAGCCCGCCGCCAAAGCATGGGAGACAAACTCAGACAGAGTGAGCCGATCTTCGTCCCGACGCCCTTTCGGCAGAACAATCCCCGACCAGCTTGGCTCTTTCCCCTCATTGCTTCGCGTTATGACCCGACAGCTAAACTGGTAGGACAGAACCTTATTCCTGATCTCCACCAAACCATCAGCATTCACGAACTCTTCCCGCTGATACTCGGTATCAAAGCCAATAATCAGATACCGGGGATAAGCTGATTTTGGATTGTTCTTGGGCAGAAATTGCTCTTTGCTGAATGTCATATTGGCTTGCATGGAAACCTGAATTGCAGTGAGACTGAGGCAACAGCGTTACCAAGTCAAAATGGTAAAAGTTGGGCCGCTACACCCATATGGCACTTTTACTATTTTTGCCATTTCAATTCACAAGACCGGGGGAAATTATGCCCTCAAACACCGGGTTCGGGGCAAAATATCCCTTTTTGCCTTTGACCTCCTGAAAGGCCCGATTAGGACGGCCATCAGCGTATAAATAGCCCACACGACGACACATATCGACCACACACAGCCATATTGAACACAGCTCGCAGCTCTCTCGTATCAGAACAGCGATACAAAAACACACATAGACAGCCCGAAGCGTCATGCGATCAGAAGATAATCTCCGTCGGACGGTGCAGAACCGAATTTAGTAGGTCAGCGGATATGACGTCATCGAAAAGTAGGGTCAGGAGACAGCGAAAGCCGGGGGAAGGATGAAAGCCCCCATCAGAGAGCCAGAGCAAAGAATTGTCATCACGAGACGGGGAAGTGCCGTCGCCGAGCTAGCCAAATTGCCATCCACAGGCGGCTAGTCCATCGGTCCGCTGTATAAGCAGCACGTAGGCTGAGACCGGATAACCGCCAGCCGAGCCATTGAGGGCAATCGTGTGTGGATGGTTTGTCAGATCTTCGGGTCTCACATGCTTCTCCTGAGCGGATAGGAAAAGTATGTCCAAAATCCAAATAATCCCAATCAGATTCAAACGAAGTTCTTGATCATGAAATGATCAAGCCATGGTCCTGAAGTTTGTTTATAGCTTCACTTCGTGAAGTGCTTCGCAGGTGCTTTTGGGTTGATATTGGTTGGTTGGGCTGGGCGGGCTGAGTATTGAGTTCGGCCTTTGGCCAAACAGGCTTCCAGCCCGCCATCAGCCATTCATTTTGTGAACCGGCTGCGGATCGTGGTGGCGGCTTCCATCAACACATCATCCAGCTTGCCCTCATCCGCCAGCGTCTTCAATTTTTGGAGGTTCTTAGCAACGTCGGCCACACCCGCACATTTGATCGCATTCAGACCGGGGGCCAGTTCCAGCGGTGTCCGTCCATAACGGGGCGAGATGAACCAACCCCCATCATCGGATTTCCAAACCCATGTGCTGGTGATCGTACTGGACCCATCACCCGGCACACCGGCCAACTGCTTTTCGACAGCTGCAATGAACTTCTGACGACGCTGGGCAAACGGCTGGATCGCTTTCGGCTTTTCAGCGGCTTCAAGTTTAAACTGTTTTTCAAGTGCCATTGGGGTCTCCTCTTATGACCACAACGGCGTCCCTTGAGGTAAGGGGAGAGGGCAACGTATCTGCAGAGAGAAATTAAGCTTTCTGGTTAATCACATCGATTACGACCTTGCCAAGCTGACGTGTATTTCGTGGACCGCCCGAGCTATTGAATTCCGAAACCCCAATTTGCTTGGCAAGAATACGCAAGCTGTCGATGGTGTTCTTCTGCAAAACTCCATCCACAAACACATCGATGCTTTGGCAAGAATATTGAACAACGCGGGTATTCTTGAGCTTAGCCTCCCGTGAAACCACTGTTCGTTGTCCACTTTTTCTCGGTCTCTGCTCTTTCTTTGCCTCAACCACATGCCTCTTAGCCTGAGGTTGTTGAACTTCACCAGTAATAGCGCTGAAGTCATCAGGACTACTGGTAGACCGGACTTCGCTTGGCGAACAATTTCCACTGCCACCATGAACTCTGTGCACAGCTTTTGCCTGCTCATTGTTCAACAAATAAAACGTCGGCTGCAACGTGGTCACACACAGCTCAACAAACAGAAAAAAGTCTGCTTCCGCTTTCGTCCTCATATCAACCGGCCAGCGACTGATTTCTCCTACGCTGCCAATAAACTGCCTTGTTTTAACTTCAATCGATTTAGGTCCTTCTGGAGTCACCACGACAACATCATGCCCGGGTGCCCCCGGCGGGCTCACATAAGCAGGAACCCCCAAAGAAATGAGCTTGGCCAACGCCAGAGTTTCACCAAGCTCTCCAGCTAATTGATGAGTTAGCTTCTGCACCAAGTCTTTAACCTTCGCTCATAAAGTACAACCTTTTGCACAATTCCAACCATTCAGAGGTGAAAGCATGCTGATTGCAAGTTCAAAGAGCGCCAGCGGACCACAACAACCAAGCGACGGAACAAAGCCCTTCAGACATCCCCATTGGTCTGCAAGTTCTCGATCAGCTCCTTCGTCGGAGCCATCTTCTGTAAATAGAACCGCTCTAGCTGATCCACGGACGTCCCAGCATTCTTGGCCAGCGTGTAAAGGTTTACCCGTCCCTTGGAGCTTCTGAGGCGGGCTTGGATGGCATAGTGGCGAAGAGAATAGGGTGACAGCTTTCTGTCCTCATCGACCAAATCAGCTTTTTCCAAAATGTGGTTGAACAAACGGCGGGCTGTATTGATTGCTGTTCTTCGGTTTGGATACTCCGGCATCCACACATAGGCATCACGATCTGGTTCCACCGGGTTAAGTGGGCTCCGGTCCCCTTTGTAGATCACGACACCCAGTTTCAACGTCACACTGGTACGCTTGCCGGTCTTGCCGCCCCGGACAGAGATTTCCAAATGTGCCGGGTCAGTCATTTCCTGAACGTCTTTGTGCTTCAGGCCGAACAACTCCCCTTCGGTGGGACGAAGAAAGCTGTGAACGACAAAGCGGAACATTCTGACATGGTGGCCCGTGATCTGAACGCCCCGCACCTTATCCCCTCGCTTGGCACAGGCATTCGCGGCCTTCATGAATTGCCGGTACTCGCTGTCTGAGAATGTGTGCCGTGGCGTGTCCACAGTTTTGATCTTCGGCATCACAGGCAGGACATTTAGAATCCCATCCTCGACAGCCAACGCCAATACTTTGCGGATGATGATCACATGTTTCGACTTGGTCGAATGTGCCAGAGGCTTTTTCCGGTTTCCATCCAGATGTGTCAGGTAATCCCGAACCATCCCCGTGGTGATCTTGGTGACGTCATGCTTCCCGAAATAGACGATCAGGCCATCCTTGGAGCGGTTCAAGAGTTTGTTGTCCCCCTCTGACCACTTGGACTGACCCTTCTGCATCGCCATCAGTTTCTTGGCGTAGTGTTCGAAGCTGGTAGCCTTGGTCTTGGCATGATCGCTGTTGGCCTTGCTTCGGAAGCTGTCGGCATACTCATGGGCCACTTCCGCTGCTTCGAGACGAGAGGTCTCCTTGGAAGACTTGGAAACATACTTACCGGCAATCGGATCCCAGAGACGTATCAGCCAGTAAGGGCTCCGAGGCGTCAGGAGAATAGCCAGACCTTTTCGAAGGTGTTTGATCTTGAGTATTCGATTTTTGGATTCTTTGGCCAAATCGGACCCGTCGGAAGAGTGTATAACTGTGTATAACTTTTACGGACGAAATCCGAAGGCTTCAACGAACCAAATAAATCAATAATTTCAGTGATTTAGTGGTGCCCGGGGGCGGAATCGAACCACCGACACGAGGATTTTCAATCCACTGCTCTACCCCTGAGCTACCCGGGCACGGGAAGGCTGTTCGCCTTGGGTGGGGGCCTTCTATGCTTTGGGCGCGGCGGTGTCCAGAGGATTTTTCAAAGAAAATCGCTAATGGCAGGTCTTGGGCTTATTTTCTTCCGACGAATGCGCGCGCTCCGTTTCTTCCAAAGCGTTTTCAATGTCTTCCGGGGCTTGGCTGGGCACCGAATAGGAGCCATTCAGCCATTTCCCAAGGTCGATATCGGCACAGCGCTTGGAGCAAAAGGGCCGGTAAGCCCGTAACGATTCCCCGCCGCAGACCGGACAGCTCATTTCAGCACCTCCTGCAGCAGGGGACGGCCGCGTTTGCGCTGCAATTCGTAATGCCCAAGATTGGTCCAGCCGACCAGAACCGTTTCCTCGGGATCAGCCCGCAATGCGGCCCGCAGCGCGCTCTCGAAGCCCCGCCTGTCCTTCTTTGGCATCGGCGCCAAATCCAGCACGATCTGCCCGCCCAGGCCTCTGACGCGCAGGGCCCGCGGCAAGGCTTTGGCCGCAGCCATATTGGCTTTGATACCTGCGGCCAGCGAAGTGTCGGAGCCAGTGTTCACATCCACTGCGACCAGGGCGCGGGTCGGTTCGATGAACAGGAAAGCGCCGCCCGGCAGCGGTTCGCGGATGCCCTGGGCAATGTCCAGCGCATCCAGAACGCCGAGGCGCTCAAATCCGCCCGGATCGCGCTCCACATCCGCGGGATCCACCCAGTCCCGCCAGGCCAGCAGGTGCGGGCCGTCGCCTTCAGACAGGACCTCCGCCTCAGCCCCCTCATCCTGCATCACCTGAGATGCCAAAGCCGCCATGGCAGCAACATCCTCGGCGATCTCTTCGCGGTCCGCTCCGGCGCAGGCGGAACGCAGGATCAGCCCGTATCCCGTCTCACCCATTTCCTCATGCGCAATTTCCAGCAGCCGGTCCCGCTCGTCCTCGTCGCGGATGCTGCGGGAAATGTTCAGCCCCGGCGCCTCCGGCGTCACAATCGCATAGCGGCTTTTGAACAGCAGCTTCTGAGTGACCGGGATCGCCTTGCCCGGTTCCGCATAGCCGGAGACCTGCACCAGGATCATTTGCCCCGGCGCCAATCCTTTGACCTGGCGCAGGAAGGCCGGTCCGTCAGGCGTGGTCAGGAACATGCCGCCCTGCCCTTTCACCGGCCGGTCGGCGCGGGCGCGGTAGATCGTGCCGGGCGCGGGCGCATCGCTTTCGATCAGGAAGTCTTCCAGCTTGCCATCCACCATCAGCGCAGCGGCTTCACGGTCCTGGATGTGGTCGAGAATAATCGTACGGCCCTTCATGCGGCGGCCTCCTGATACAGCGGCAGCCCGGCGGCGCGCAGAAGATTGGCAGTTTCGGACAGCGGCAGCCCGACAATGCCGGTAAAGGAGCCGCTGATCCATGGAATGAAAGCCCCGGCGGGCCCTTGGATGGCATAGGCGCCGGCCTTGCCTTCCCAATCGCCTGTGGCGAGGTAGGCATTCAGCTCCTCGTCCGACAGGTTTTTCATTTTCACCTGGCTCACCACGTCCTTTTCCCAGATGCGGTCGCCGCGGCGCACGGCAACCGCGGTAATCACACGGTGGCGGCGCCCGGACAGGGCCAGCAGGAACTCTGCTGCCTCGCCTGCGTCCCGCGGCTTGCCGAGGATCCGGCGGCCCAGTGCGACGGTGGTGTCGGCGCAAAGAACGATATCGTCTGCCCCCGCGGGAACAGCCTGCGTTTTTTCCCGCGTCACCCGCGCGCAGTAAGCCCGCGGCAGCTCGCCCTTGAACGGCGTTTCGTCGATTTCCGGCGGGCGCACCGTATCCGGATGCACCCCAAGCTGCGCCAGCAGCTGCAGCCGCCGCGGGCTGCCAGATCCCAGAATAAATGCCATGCCTGGCCCCTCTTACCGGTTTACGCCTGTCATACGGTGAATACCGGCAGCGTTAAAGAGCGGGCCGCCCTATCATCCTGCCGGAAATACCCCCGTCCCGCCGCCTGGCAATCAGCTTCGCCGCCGGGAAGGGAGGCAACGGCCTTCAGACCGCGTCAAAAAACAAAAGCCCGGCGCGGTGCCGGGCTTTGTTTGTCTTGGCAGATCAACGGCTTACTTAAAGCGGTAGTTGATCCGGCCCTTCGTCAGGTCATAAGGTGTCATTTCCACCTGGACCCGGTCGCCAGCCAGAACACGGATGCGGTTCTTGCGCATCTTGCCTGCCGTATGTGCGATGATTTCATGGCCGTTTTCCAGCTCGACCCGAAACGTCGCATTAGGCAGGAGTTCCTTCACGACACCGGGAAATTCGAGCGTATCTTCCTTGGCCATGTTGTCTCCATCATTGGGTTAACCCGCAAACTGCGGGACGTGCGCTTAAATGGGGTCATTTTCCCAATATTTCAAGGGCTCAATCAGCAAAGTGCGGCCTTTGTGACCAAATTTACCCGCGGTGTTTGCTCTTCCCAATGCAGCCGGTTCAGCACCCCGCCATCAGCCCGGACATGTGCGATGGCCTCCAGATCGGCTTCGGCATAGGTCCAGCCCGGCTGGTTCAGCACCCCTTCAGCCAGCACTCCGGTTGCGGGGAAGCCCTTGTCCGGCGGGCCGAAAATGCCGCCCATGCCGGTGTTCGTGTCCACCGCTTCGGACCATGCGTTTGCGCCGACGATCGAGGCCATGGCGGTCACGCACTGGTTCTCCAGTGCCCGCGACATGGCGCCAATGCGCACCCGCCAGTATCCGGCCAGCGCCTCGGTGCAGGAGGGGACGAGAATCACATCCGCCTCCGCCAGGGCACGGCCCAGCAGCGGGAATTCGCTGTCATAGCAGATCAGCACACCGATTCTGCCTAAGCTGGTCTCGAAAATCTTGAGCGGCCCGCCCCCGGCGATGCCCCAGGGCGCGCGCTCGAACCGGGTCATGATCTGCTTGTCCTGATGATCGCGGCTGCCGCCGGGCGTATAGAATTCTGCCCGGTTCACCGGCTGGTCCAGCCCGCTGTGCACCGGGGCGGAGGCCCCGAGGATGTGAACGCCATGTTCGGCGGCCAGCCTCAGGTGCAGCGCCGCCGCATCCTCCATCTTTTCCGAAACCGAGTGAATCGACTGCGCCAGATCGCCGGCCACCGCCGCCCCGTCCAGGGTGGACAGCTCCATCGCACCGTATTCCGGGAACACCAGCAGCTCTGCCCCGTTGCCGGCAGCCTCCGCGACCCAGGCAGCGAGCTTGTCTTCGTACTGCGCCCAGCTATCGAGCCAGTCGAGCGGATAAGCGGCAGTGGCGATTTTCATCCTGTCTTCCCCTTGTGCAAATGCAGACCCTAGGTATTCCGGTTATCTTTTGGCGGCCTCCGGAAGAGGGGGTGACTTCCGTACACCCCCTGTGCACCCTCTGTACACCCCTTCTGCGGCGGCCTGGCAAAACGCTCTTTGGCCGAGCCGCTCCGGCAGGGCTACAAATCCCGGATCCAGAACTGCAGCGGCTTCTTGGTTTCTTCCGCCTGATCCACATCCTTCCAGGAGAAATGCGCGATGGCGCCCGCCAGCGGCTGGTAGCCGCGCTTACGCCAGAACGGATCGAGCGGCGCGTAATCCGCAGGCCGCAGCGGATGGTCCGCCGGACGCTGCACGCCGCAAAAAGCGCATTTGCTGAAACCGTATTTGCGGGCGTGCGCCTCGCGCGCGTCAAAGAACCCGTGGCCAACGCCATGGCCGCGGTATTCCGGCAGCAGCACCGATTCGGCGCAATAGAAGACGTCATTCAGATCAATGCCGGTGCCCGCAAAGGCCGCCGCGAAATCATCTGCATGATCTGCCAGCGGCGCGCCGGTCGAGGCACCGACCAGGGTCTCGCCGTCAAAGGCCCCGACCACCACGGCGTGTTCACTGTCGCGGTAGCTTTGCAGGTACTCGCGCTCATAGGCCAGGTCACCGTCGTACAGATATGGCCAGGCGCGGAACACTTTGATCCGGAGGCGGGCCACATCGTCCAGCGCGGCCTCCAGCGCCGCACCGGTCATCGCTTCGACCCGGATCGTCATCCGGCAGACACCTGGGCGATCCAGTCCGCCAGGTTGTAATAGGTGGTGACGCGGGAAATCTTGCCGTCCTTCAGCTCAAAGAACGATCCGCCCGGCAGGCGGTAGGTCTGGCCCTTGGCTTCCGGCAGGCCCTCGTCGGTTGCCAGGTAGGTGCCGTTGACAATGAACTCCGCCGCCGCACGGGTCACGTCCTCGCTGGCGAAGATCACCAAATCGGTCAGCTCTTCCTTGTAGCAGTGGCTCATATGGGCGCAAAATTCTGCGAATTTCTCCTTGCCCACGCGGATCTGCCCTTCATTCACGTGATGAGCAATCTGCTCGTCCAGGCAGTCCAGCATGGCATCAGTGTCGCCTGCATTGAAGGCTGCAAAATAGCGCGCAATGGTGTCGGTCATGTTCTCTCCGTCGGTTCGCCCCAGCGGTTTTTCAGGTGCTGGATGATTTGGTCCCGTGTTTGCCGGTAGACGTCTAGCTTGGCTTCGCGCGTCTCGCCGAGCCCGGTAGGGTCCATAATCGGCCAATATTCGACATCGAGGTGGAAAAACCGGGTGAGCTCGAGCGCCCGGCGCTGGCTGGCGGGCGACAGCGCCACCACCAGGTCGAAGGACGACAGGTCGTCGCCCCAGCGTTCCATCTCGTCGAAGGAGCGCGAGCGGTGGCGGGACAGCTCGACGTCGATTTCCTGGCAGACGGCGATGGAGAAACCGTCGATTTCCATATCGTTCTTGACGCCGGCGGATTGCACATAGGTGCCGGTGCCATAGAATTTTTTCATGATGCCCTCCGCCATCGGAGAGCGGACCGAATTGTGGTCGCAACAGAACAGAACGGACTGCGGCAGCTCCTCCACCCGTCAGCCTCCGAAATGCAGGACACAGATCAGGGTAAACAGGCGGCGGGCGGTATCGGTGTCGACCTCCGCCTTGCCTTCCAGCCGCTCCTGCAGCACCCGGCTGCCCTCGTTGTGGATGCCGCGCCGGGCCATGTCGATGGTCTCGATCTGGCTCGGCGGCATTGTCTTTACCGCGGTGAAGTAGCTTTCGCAGATCTGGTAATAGTCCTTCACCACCTGCCGGAACGGAGACAGCGACAGGTGGAATTCCGCGGCCTTCTCACCGGATTCGGTGTTGATATCAAAGACCAGCCGCTTGTCGCGGATCGCCAGGCCCAGGTGGTAGGGACCGTCGGGCAGCCCGCGGTCCTCGCGGGACGGCAGGGTAAAGCTGTTCTGTTCGATCAGGTCATAGATCGCCACCTTGCGCTCCTGCTCGATCTCAGGGGTCGGAGGCGGCAGGTTGCGGTCGTCCAGTTCAATGTGGCTGATGCGGCTCATGGGTCTTTGTCTCTAAATGCGCTGAGGCGTCCGGCCATGAGTATCGCACCGGCGCGCCTGGGGCAATGCAGCAGCAGGCGTCACCCCACGGCCGGTATGCGGCAGCGCTTGACAGGCAGAGCCCGCCTGCCCAGCCTGTCCCGGGCAGGAGACAGGATGATGACAGCGCTCGAACAGTTTTCCCTCACAGGCCAGCGCGCGCTGGTGACCGGATCCACCGGCGGGCTGGGCTTGGCCGCCGCCCGGCTGCTGGCTGAGTCCGGGGCCGAGGTTTGGATCAACGGGCGCAGCCAGGCCCGGGTGGCAGCGGCCGTGGCCCGGATGCCCGGAACCGCCCGCCCCCTGGTTCTGGATGTGGCAGACGAAGACGCTTGCGTTGCGGCAATGGAGGAAATCGCGGCAGCAGGCGGTCTGGACATCCTGGTCAACAACGTCGGCCAGCGCGACCGCCGCAGCCTGCCGGAATTCTCCCGCGCTGATCTGCTGGCGCTGTGGGAGGTCGACCTGGTCTCCCCCTTCCGCCTGAGCCAGCTGGCGGCGGTGCAAATGGCCGCCAAGGGCTATGGCCGCATCATCAATATCTCCTCGATTGCGGGCCTTATCGCGCAGGCGGGCGACGCCGCCTATACCACTGCCAAGGCCGGCATCAACGGCATGACCAAGGCGCTGGCGGCAGAGCTTGGCCCCAAAGGCATCACCGTGAACGCAATTGCCCCGGGGTTTTTCAAGACCGCCCCCAACATGGCCGCAGCAGCGGATCCGGCAATTGCGGAAAAGCTCAAGGCCGCCACCTCCCTCGGCCGCTGGGGGGAGCCTGAGGAGCTTGCACCGGCCGTCCTCTTTCTCGCCTCCCCAGCCGCGTCCTACATAACCGGCCAGGTGCTGGCGGTGGACGGCGGCTATACCACGCATTACTGAGGTCTGCGTCATTTTTCCGGGAAAAATGACTTGAGGCCTCCGGCGGGGATATTTCTGGCCAGATGAAGTTACGGATCGTTAACCCGGTTCCGCAACCCTGATCCTGCGGTACAGGCGGGGACGCCGATGACCGCGCCAGGTGAAGCGCCCCGGCGGGCTCCGGGGCGCGGATCCCTTTTCATCTGGCTGAAAACATCCCGGGGTGCATGCGCGGCACGCGCAGAGGGGCAGAGCCCCTGCGCCGCTTACTCGTTCAGCGCATCCAGCCGTGCAGTGACGGACAGCCCGTGCGCCTCCAGGCTTTCGCTTTTCGCCAGCACCTCTGCCGCCGGGCCGATGGCGCGCAGCGAGTCCGGGGTCATCTGGCTGAAAGTTGTGCGCTTGAGGAAATCCATCACCGAAAGGCCGGAAGAGAACCGCGCCGAGCGCGCGGTCGGCAGCACGTGGTTCGGGCCGCCAACATAGTCGCCAATGGCTTCGGGCGTGTACTGGCCCAGAAAAATTGCACCCGCATGCACTGTCTTCTCGCTTAGCGCCGCAGGGTCAGCGACGCAAAGTTCCAGGTGCTCCGGCGCGATGCGGTTCGACAGCGCCGCGGCCTCGTCCAGATCCTGCACGGTGATCACCGCGCCGAAATCGCGCCAGGAGACACCGGCAATCGAACGGCGTTCCAGCGTTTCCAGCCGTTTATCCACCGCCGCGGCCGCCGCGCGGCCAAAGCCCTCGTCATCGGTGATCAGGATCGACTGGGCGCTTTCGTCGTGCTCGGCCTGGCTCATCAGGTCCAGCGCAATCCAGTCCGGATTGTTGTCCTTGTCGGCAATCACCAGGATTTCAGACGGGCCGGCGATCATGTCGATGCCGACCTTGCCGAACACCCGCCGCTTGGCCGCCGCGACAAAGGCATTGCCGGGGCCGGTGATCTTGTCCACCGGCGCAATGGTCTCAGTGCCATAAGCCAGCGCCGCCACGGCCTGCGCGCCGCCGACCCGGTAGATTTCATCCACCCCGGCAATCCGGGCCGCCAGCAGCACAAGCGGGTTGATCTGGCCGTCCGGCGTGGGCACGGTGACCGCCAGCCGCTCCACCCCTGCGACCTTGGCCGGAATGGCATTCATAAGCACGGATGACGGATAGGACGCCAGCCCGCCCGGCACATAAAGCCCCGCAGCCGACACCGCCGACCAGCGCCAGCCCAGCGTTGCGCCGGTCTCGTCCGTCCACTGCGCATCCTCCGGCATCTGGCGGGCATGATAGGCGCGGATCCGTTCTGCTGCCAGTTCCAGTGCAGCGCGTTCTTCTGCAGGCACATCCGCAATCGCCGCATCCGCCTCTGCATCGGTAATGCGCAGCTGCGCGGGCGCCAGCTCCAGCCGGTCGAATTTCGCCGTCAGCTCCACCAGCGCGGCATCGCCGCGGCCGCGCACGTCCGCGATGATCCCGGCAACGATGGAATCCACATCCGGGCTGTCCTCGCGCTTGGCGCCCAGCAGCGCCGTGAAGGATTCTTCGAAATCGGTGTCACGGGTGTTCAGAAACTGCGGCATCGGGATCTCCTTTGGCCTTCGCATAGCTGCATGCCCGGGCAGTCTCAAGATGTATGGCAGCAGGCGGAGCAATTGGACGCAACAGCGGGCATGCTGCGCTTGGGCCGGTTTCCAATTGCCCCGGCGTTTGCTTTAACCAGTCAGAGCCGCCTGCATCAGCCCAGCGGCTTGCGCATCGGAATGCAAGGCAAGCAGCAGGAAGCAGCAGGAGCCTCTGCCTGCCGCCAGCCATGCTTCCGGCAAAAGCCCAGCGCGGCACGGGTTGCGCTCAAACGCCCTTCGCTATGGCCAGCGCTGTGCAGCTCCGCCTCAAGATGCGCCAGCAGTGCCGAGCCTGTGCCCTGCCTTGCGGCGCTGGGGGCAACATAGAGCAATGTCACCGTGCCATCCGGATCCAGCCCACCCACTGCCGCGGCTTGGCCGTTGCGTTCGGCCAGCCAGCACCGCCCGGCCCCGCCTAACCAGGCGCGGATTTGCCCGGGGGCCACGGCGGCGGTCCACGCGTCAATCCGCTGCGGATCGCAGCCATGGCCGGCCTGGCACAAACCTCGGACCGAAGCGGTAAGGACCTGACTCATGGCGAAGACGTCGAAAACAGACGCGGGACGGATCTCCAGGCCGCTCAGCGGGCGGGCGAACGCCTGAGAGATGCCGCGTTTGTTCTGCATAGGTCAGGCTTTGTGGTCCGGCGCCTTCCCCGACGGCGCCCGGTAAGGCCGGGTCACATCGCGCAAGGACACCTCCAGCGCTTCGACCGACAGGCGGATGGCCCCGTCGCCCGCCAGGGTGAGCAGCACGTGGCCGGTGCCGTCTTCACCGGGCTCAAAACTGACGGCAAGCAGGGACAGCACCAAGTCCTTGTCCTTGCGGTCCACTCCTTGAGAGGCGACCCGCAGAACATTGTCCACCACCAGCAGCGACTGCACCCGCTCATAGGCGCGGCCGCGGCGTTCGGCGGCATCCCGGTCCTCCCAGCGGAAGCGGTTCAGCAGCAGGGCAAAGCGGCGCTCTGATGCGCGCCAGCTCATTTCGGTCGCCGGGAAAACAGCATCCTGAACCAGCGAGGAGATGACTTTGAGATCCTCCTCCTCCAATGCGCCCAGATTCAGCGGGACTTCGCGGCCGTCCTCGAAACTTGCATCCGCCATCACTGCTCCTTGATCCGCTCGATTTTGGCACCGACACCGGACAGCTTGCGCACCACATGCTCATAGCCGCGGTCCAGGTGGTAGACACGGCTCACCCTGGTTTCACCTTCTGCCGCCAGACCAGCAAGAATCAGCGAGACCGAAGCGCGCAGGTCGGTGGCCATGACGGGCGCACCTTTCAGCTTTTCGACGCCGGTCACCGTGGCATGGCCGCCATGCACCTCGATCTGCGCGCCCATGCGCACCAGTTCCGGCGCATGCATAAAGCGGTTCTCAAAAATCTTCTCTTCCAGCACCGATGTGCCTTCGGCGGTGCACATCAACGCCATCATCTGCGCCTGCAGGTCGGTCGGGAAGCCGGGGAAGGGTTCGGTCACAACGTCAACCGCCTTTACCCGGCCGTTCTTGCGGCTGACCTTAAGGCCCTTTTCCGTCTCCGTCACTTGAATACCCGCAGCATCCAGTTTTTCGCAGAACGCCCCGAGCAGAGAGATACGGCCGCCCAGAAGCTCCACCTCGCCGCCGCAGATCGCCGGGGCCAGCATATAGGTGCCAAGCTCAATCCGGTCGGTGACCACCTGGTGAGTCGCGCCGTGCAGCCGGTCGACCCCCTGGATGGTGATGTCGGGGGAGCCGTCGCCCTCGATCTGCGCGCCCATTTTCCGCAGGCAGTCCGCCAGGTCGGTGATTTCCGGCTCGCGCGCAGCGTTCTTGATGACTGTGGTGCCCTTGGCAAGGGTTGCGGCCATCATGATGTTTTCGGTAGCGCCAACGGAGGCAAAGCTCAGCTCTACCACCGCGCCCTTGAGGCCGCCCGGCGCCTTGGCGTGCAAGTAGCCGTCTTTCAGCTCAATCTCGGCGCCCAGAGCCTCCAACCCGTGGATGTGCAGATCCATCGGCCGCGCGCCGATGGCGCAGCCGCCCGGCAGCGACACCACCGCCTGGCCCAGCCGGGCCAGCATCGGGCCCAGCACCAGGTTGGAAGCGCGCATTTTCCGCACGATCTCATAATCGGCGACATGGCTTGTCAGATCGTGGCTCGACATTGCCAGCACCTGTCCGTCCTGCAGGCTGGACACCTCGGCGCCCAAAGATTGCAGCAGCAGCGTCATCGTCTTGATGTCGCTGAGCCGGGGCGCATTGGTCAGCGTCAGCGGCTCTTCGCTGAGCAGGGTCGCCGGCATAAGGGTTAAGCAGGCGTTCTTGGCGCCGGCGATCGGGATCTGCCCGTTCAGCGGGCCATTGCCCGTTACCAAAATCGAATCCATCCGCTCTTACTCTCCGCTCTTACCTGTATCCTGGTCCTGCTTTTCAGCCCGCGCCTTGGCCTGCGCCTTGCGCCGGGCCATGTTGGCCTTGAGCGCGGCCTTCAGCCGGTCTTCGCGAGAGGCCGCAGATCCGTCGTTTTTCGGTGTTTTCTTCTCTGCCATAGAACTTCTGTAACTTAGTGCGAAAAAACCGTCCAGAATGCTCTTGCACCCCTCCGCGTTTATGCCTAAAAGCCCCCTCACCGGCGCTGCTGTAGCTCAGAGGTAGAGCACTCCCTTGGTAAGGGAGAGGTCGAGAGTTCAATTCTCTCCAGCAGCACCATCTTCCAAAACATCAATACTTTCACAAGCTTACCGCCCCAGTTCGCGACGTTGCGGCAACTTCTGGGATGACACGCCGCTGCGGGCAGTCTTGGCATCCTGAAAGTCGGGGGTTTATGCGCTTCTTGCGGCACCGGCTGCCTTCCGGGCGGTTTCCAGCCGTGACCGGCCTGGCAGCGCCGCCGCCGCAACCGGCACCGCAGATTCGCAGCGGCCGGAACGCCTGACGGCGGGATTTGGCCGAGCCTCAGCGATTCGCCGCATTTGCGAAGGCCGCAAACAGAATTGAAACGGCTATTTTGCGCCCCGGCCCCCTGCGGGGTGCCGCAAATCGGGGGCTCCGCCGCTGAAATTAACGCAGCGGAAACGAATCCCTCTGAGTGTTTCTCTATCAAGCGCCACCCAGCTGGCACCGCCCGCCGCCCCACTCAGGCTGCCGGGCAGACCGAAATGTTGATGGGAACTGCTCTCTAATGACCCGACTGTCCAAATTCTGGGGCAATATGCGGCTGGGCCGCAAGCTGCCGCTGTCCATCGCCGCGCCGACAATCCTGCTGACCCTTGCCTCGGGCTTTTTCTTTGCCTGGGAAGCCGGGCAAGCGCTGAAAGCCAACCGTGAAGCCGCGTATGCAACGCTGCTGGAGGAACGGAAGGAAGCACTCGAATCCTGGGTGGCAGATCTGCGCTCCCAGACCCGGACGCTGGTCGCCAGCAAAGCCGTCGAAACAGCGCTGCGCGACTTTTCCAACGGCTTCTATTCGCTGGGCGAGGATCCCGGCGGATACCTGCGCGCCACCTACGCCGACGGCAACCCCAACCCCGCTGGCGAACGTTACAAACTGCTGGACGCCAAGGACAAATCCGCCTGGTCTATCCGCCACAAGATGAACCACACCGGCTTTGTCACCTTTCTGGAGGAGCAGGGTTTCCTTGACGCCTACCTTTTGGATGTGCAGGGAAACATGGTCTATTCAGTCCATAAAAACGCCGATTTCGCGCTGAATTACTTAGACGGCGCGTACAAGGACAGCGGGCTGGGCCAGGCCTTCCGGACTGCGCTGGAGCTGGAACAGGGCGATGTGTTCCTTTCGAAGATGGCCGCTTATGAGCCGGGCGGCGGCGCCTCGGCCATGTTCATTTCCTCGCCGGTCTTCAAAAGGGGCGCGATTATGGGGGCCCTGGTCCTGCGCGTGCCCGTAGGCGAAATCGCCGGGATTCTGTCACATTCCGAGCTGCTGGGGGAGACCGGCCAGGCTTATCTGGTGCGCGGCGATGGCGTTGCCCTGACCGCTTCCAGCCGCGCGGGCGGCCACCAGATCCTGTCGCAGCTGCCCCAGCTGCAGCAGATCAATGCTGCAATCGATGGCGAGGAAAGCACGTTCTCCGGCACGCCGGGCCTGTCCGGCCAGCCGGTTGAGGCGATGGCCGGACGTGTCGGCCTGGACGACCGGACCTGGGGAATTGTGCTGGAGGTCGACAGCGCCGAGGCCCTGGCCGCACAGAAAAGCCTGGTCAATGCCGCCATGCTGCAGGCCGTTGGCGTTGCGCTTGCGGTGGCGCTGCTGTCCTGGGTGGCGGCCCGCGGCATCGCCCTCAAGGTTTCCGCCCTGTCCGAGAGCGTCGAACATATCGCGGCCAAGGATTACGAGCATCCGGTCGCGGGCAAGGGCAACGGGGACGAATTCGGCAATATCGCCGGGATATTAGAAGGGTTCAAAACCGATCTTCAGAATGCCCAGATCGCCGAAGAGGAACGGTCCGAGCTGCAGCGCCAGCAGGACCATGTCGTCAGCGAGCTGCGCAACGGTCTGAAGCATCTGGCAAGCGGGGACTTCTCCAGCACGATTGATGAGCCTTTCCCCGAGGCCTACAAAAGCCTGCGCCTCGACTTCAATCAGACGGTCAACACGCTGAACGCTACGGTGCGCGAAGTTGTCGAAGCCACCACCAGCATCCGCAACGGCACCTCGGAGATCAGCCAGGCATCAGACGACCTGTCGCAGCGCACCGAAAGCCAGGCAGCCACACTTGAACAGACCGCGGCGGCGCTGGACCAGATGACCGCCAGCGTCAAAGCGGCCGCCGATGGTGCGCGCCGGGTGGAAACCTCGATGAACGAAGCCCGGGATGAGGCCGAATCCAGCGGCCAGGTGGTTCAGAACGCGGTCTCTGCAATGACCGAGATTGAGCAATCCTCGGCCCACATCTCGCAGATTATCACTGTGATCGACGATATCGCCTTCCAGACCAACCTGCTGGCGCTGAATGCCGGGGTCGAGGCCGCGCGTGCCGGTGACGCCGGACGCGGCTTCGCGGTTGTTGCCTCCGAAGTGCGGGCGCTGGCGCAACGGTCCTCGGATGCGGCGATGGAGATCAAGGCGCTGATTTCCAACTCCGGTGAACAGGTGGCCAAGGGCGTGGACCTGGTCGGCAAGGCCGGCGAGGCACTGAACAGCATCGTCTCGCAGGTCACCCACATTTCGGGGCTGGTGTCGGGCATTGCCGAAGGTGCTGCTGAGCAGTCGACAGGCATTGGCGAGATCAACACCGGCGTGATGCAGCTGGATCAGGTGACCCAGCAGAATGCGGCCATGGTCGAGCAGATGACCGCGGCCGGCCAGCTGCTCAACGGCGACGCGTCCAAGCTGGCCGGGCTGGTGGCGCGGTTCAATGTCGGGCTGGAGATGCCGCCGCCGCGCCAGCCTTCCGAACCGGAACTGCCATCGGCTCATGGCACGGGCTGGAGTGATCTGCCGGAGGCCCCGGCGGCAGCCCCGGCCGCGCATGGCTCCGCGGCTCTGGCGAAATGGCAGGATTTCTGATTTCGCGCCAAGACACCTGTACCGGCTCGGGTCCGGACGCGGTGCCAGGTTTCGGCGGCCTGGCCGGCGGCAGCCTCGCGGCATGACCTGCCCGCCGCTGAAAGAGGTGGTGTTGTGAAAACCAGTTTTTCAGACTTTAAGGAGATCTTGGAGCAGAACCGGACTCCTGACCCGCAAAGCCCGGCGGCTGTCAGAGGAGTTTGGCGTAAATTCAAAAGGTGGCTAGATGGCCCTGAATAAGACTTCCGCAGGCTGGCTGCGCAGGCTCAGCAACCGGACCTACCTGCCCGCTTTGCTTGCTTTGGCAGTTGTCTGCGCCGCCGGGTATTATGCCGAAAGGCAGAACGACACCATCCACCACCAATCCGAACGCGCCCGGATCCAGCAGCAGGCCGGGCTGATCAAGTCCCGGCTGGAAGGCCAGCTGAACGGCGATTACCAGAGGCTGCGCGGGCTTGCTGCGATGCTGGCCACAGAACCGGACATGCCGCAATCCCGGTTCAGCCAGATTGCGGAACAGGTTTTGAAAGGGCAGACCGCGATCCGGCATATTGCTGCTGCCCCGCAACTGGTCGTCTCTTTGATTTACCCGATGAAAGGCAACGAACCGGCGCTCGGGCTGGATTACACCAGGAATGCTGCCCAGCGGGCGGCGGCGCACAGGGTGCGCGACAGCGGTGAAATGGTGCTGGCCGGACCAGTGAACCTGGTGCAGGGCGGCACCGGCTTCATCTACCGGCTGCCGATCTTCACCGGGCCGGAAGAGGAGCGAAAGTTCTGGGGCATTCTGTCCGCCGTTGTCGAAACCGGAACACTTTATGCAGAAACCGGCGTGGCCGGCGCAGATAGCGGGCTGGAAATTGCCCTCACTGGCAAGGACGGCACCGGTGCGGCCGGCCAGCAGTTTCTTGGGTCAGCGGATATTCCCGCCGGCGACCCGGTGCTGATGGAAATTAACCTGCCGGTTGGATCCTGGCAGCTGGCGGCCCGGCCTGCCGGCGGCTGGCAAAGCCGTCCGGGCAATCTGTGGCAGTTGCGTCTGGTGCTGCTGGCGGCCGGCACCCTGATTGTTTTTCCGACTTTCCTGGCCGGCAGGCTGTCTGCCGCACGGCAGACCGTGATCGGCCAGCTGCGGCGCCGGGAAGCGGAACTGGAAGCTGTTTCGCGGCGGCTGGAGATTGCGGTCAAGACCTCCAGAGTCGGCATCTGGGAATGCGATGCGGAAAACAGGCGCGTCACCTGGGACAGCCGGATGCATGAGCTGTACGGCGTGCCCCGGGAAGAGGGCCCGCTGTCGGGCACCGCCTGGAACGCCAGGCTGCACCCGCAGGACCGGGACCGGGTTGCCGAATCCCTGGACGCGGCTGAGCGCGCCAAGACGAATTTTGCCTCTGAGTTCCGGATCGTGCTGGATGATGGCACGATCAAGCATATCCGGGCCCTGGCCAGCCCGTTTACCGACGCGCAGGGCCGCGACTGGATGATCGGCGTCAACTGGAATGTGTCCGAAGACGTCCGCCTGCGCGAGGAGCTGATCCACGCCAACCAGGCCTTGTCGGAACGGAATACCGAGCTGAAAGAGGGGAAGCGGGCACTGGAGGAAGCCCATGCGGAGCTGCAGAAACAGCAGGCGGAACTGTACCGCCTGTCACTGGTAGCCAAACATGCCTCCGACAGCATCATCCTGACAGATGCCAGGCGCAATATCCTTTGGGTCAACGACGCCTTTACGCGGGCCACCGGCTACTCCGCTGAAGAAGCAATCGGCAGCACCCCCTCGGACCTTCTGGACGGGCCCGACACCGACCTCAGTGTCATCCGGGAAATGAACCGCCACAAGGAACGCGGGGTCCGTTACCACAACGAGGTGCTCAACTACACCAAGTCGGGAGAAGAGGTCTGGTTTGACACCAACATCGTGCCGGTGACCGGTGCCGACGGCGAGGTCGACCTGATCATCGGCATCGAGCGCGACATCACCCGCAGCAAGCAGCGCGAGCGTGAACTGGCCGAGGCCAAGCTGGCAGCCGAACACGCAGACCGTGCCAAATCGGAATTCCTGGCCAACATGAGCCACGAAATCCGCACTCCGATGAACGGTATCATCGGGATGGCCGATCTGCTGGCGGAGGCAGACCTGACTGCCGACGACCAGCAGAATGTGGAGACGATCCGCAGCTCGGCGCAGGCGCTGCTGAAAATCATCAATGACATCCTCGACCTGTCGCGGCTGGAGGCGGGCAAATTCGCCATCACCCGGGAGGATTTCAACCTTCGGGACTGCATCGACAGCGCCGCCGATCTGTTCCGCCCGAAGGCTCTGGAAAAGGGCCTGTCAATGCAGGTCAGCTATGCAGCCGGCCTGCCCGTACGGCTGCACGGTGATGACGGGCGGCTGCGTCAGATCCTGGTCAACCTGATCGGCAATGCGGTGAAATTCACGCCCGAAGGCAAGATTGCAGTGCGGGTCTCGCACGCCGGCGCGGATCTCTGCCGCCTCGTGGTTGAGGTTCAGGACAGCGGCATCGGTATTTCCGAAGCCCAGGCCAGCCACATCTTCGACCGCTTCACCCAGGCCGACGCCGCAACCACCAAGGCCTTCGGCGGCACCGGGCTGGGGCTGACGATTTCCAGCATGCTGGCCAAGCGGATGGGGGGCGGTATTTCGGTGCAATCGCAGCAGGGCCAAGGCTCCTGCTTCCGGCTGGAACTGCAAATGGCGCCGGCCGGCGAAGCGATGAGCACAGAGGCACCGGCGCTTGCGGATGCGCCGCCGCAGCTTGGGCCCTGCCGGGTTCTGCTGGCCGAAGACAATCAGACCAACAGGCTGCTGATCCGCAAATTCCTGCGCGGCCAGCCGGTTGATCTGGAAGAGGCCGGGAACGGCCGCGCGGCTGTGGAGATGTGCAAGGAGCTGCAGCCGGACATCATCCTGATGGACATGTCCATGCCGGAACTTGATGGCATTGGCGCCACCCGGGAAATCCGCAGCCTGCCGATTCCCCAGCCGGTGATCGTGGCCTTGACGGCCAATGCCTTCTCCAGCGACCGGCAGGCTTGTTTGGACGCCGGCATGGACCACTTTCTGGCCAAACCAGTGAAAAAGGCTGTGCTGCTGCACACTCTTGCCGCAGTTCTGGCTGAAGCGGCAGAGGCCCAGCAGCGGCCCCGTGCCAGTGCGTGACGGCGCAGTGTGCGGCCCTGTCAGGCAATGAACGGCCAAGCGGGCGCCGGCGCTAGACCGCCATCCCGATCAGCGACACGCCGGCAGCCATCAGCACCGCCGCCCCCAGGCGCCGCATCCAGTAGCCTTCCCTCAGAAAGACAAAACCGATCAGCGCCGCAAATATCACCGAAGTTTCCCGCAGCGCAGACACCGCCCCCAGCGGGGCAAAGTTTTTCGCGTACAGCACCAGACCGTAGGCTGTCATCGACACCAGCCCGCCGGCGATGCCCAAAGCCCAGGTGCTTTTTGGCAGCCCCGCCAGGGTCTTGCGCTTGCGCACGGCAATGAAGCCCGCGATGAAGATGTGCAGGAACGCCCCCCAGGCCCAATAGCTCAGCGTGTTGCCGGACAGGCGCACCCCCATGCCGTCGACCAGCGAATAAACAGAAATGCAAAAACCCGTCCCGGCAGCAAAACCCAGCGCTGCATGCCCCACGCCGGAGCGCAGCGCTTTCCAGCTGCTAAGCTGGATGCCGAGCGCGATCACTCCAATCCCGATCCAGGCCTGCAGCGGCAGCACCTCCCCGGCGAAGATCATCGCCCAGATGCCCACCAGCGCCGGCACGATGCCCCGGGCAATCGGATAGACGACGCTCAGGTCGCCATGCTGATAGGCTCGCCCCAGCATGTAATAATAGCCAAAGTGCACGGCCGTGGAGAGCAGGATGTAGACAAAGCTCTCCGCCGAAGGCAGCGGCAGCACCGCGATCATCACGGAAGCAGGGATGACGTGACCAAAGGCAACCAGCCCCAGTGTGGTGGTGCGGTCGGCCGCAGTTTTGACAATGGCGTTCCACACCGCATGCAACAGCGCCGCTGACAGAATGATGGCAATGATAAAGGGGGTCATGATGGTGATAAGTCTTTTAATAGAAGGCCGGGACGTGCATTAATCGGTTCCTTCCTGCCGCATCTCCTCGATCAGGCGGGTCTCCAGCAGCTGGCCGTTGCGGTAGAGCACCGGATAGGCCACCGCGGCGATGTGGCTGTTGAATTCGCGCAAGGCGCGCAGCGTCTCCAGGTGGATGTCCGAGGTGTCGAAACTGTCGCGGGCGCCGTGCTGCAGCCGCCGCAGGTGGCGCTTGCGGCTGTCGCGCTCCATCCGCTTCAGCTCGGTCTTCTCCAGGCTTAACAGCCGCGCGCTTTCCAGGTCATCGGAAATCAGCACATTGGAGGCCAGCTGCATATTGGCCAGGATCGCCTCATGCATGCGGGTGATCTCCAGCCAGC
>NZ_JBQKUH010000014.1:0-77546 GCF_054968485.1 Leisingera sp. G5_S3_59_S7 | reverse complement strand
GTCTGCCCCGATCCGTGGGCGCGTTTTTTATGTGACCGCGCGTTATTTTTCGAGACTATTGCCCGACCAGCCAGATTCGTGCAAGCACTTTCTAGATATTGCGTCGTGCACCAAGTCCACCACAAGGGTAGCGTTCCATTACTCCGAGGCTGTGGTCGTGCGGGATCTCCTGCGCGGTGCGTGAACCGGGGCCTAAGCCCCGATCCTCTTGATGCGGATGCCGAGTTTGCGGGCCTTGTCGACGATATTCTCGGTGATGCCCGAACCGGGCGTGGCGATCAGACCCTGGGGCATGGTCTCGAGCATCTTGTCGTTGCGCTTGAAGGGGGCAGCCTTGCCATGGCTCTTCCAGTCGGGTTTGAACGCCACCTGCGTGACACCACGGGTATCTGCCCAGCGGGCAGCGATCATCTCGGCACCTTTTGGTGTGCCGCCGTGTAAAAGAATCATGTCTGGGTATTTCGCATGGGTGGCATCGAGGACGGACCAGATCAGGTCGTAGGCGTGATAGTCCCCGCCCGAGAAGGCGATCCGCGTGCCTTCGGGGCAGTGAACCTCGGTCTCCTTGCGCCGCTTGGCCGAGAGATAGGCCCGGCTGTCCACCACGGCGGAGGTGAGACCGCGATGCGAGACCTTGGATCCGGTGCGGGGCAGCCAGGGTGAACCGGTGGCGGCCGAGAAGTGGTCCACGGCCAGATCGCGCATCTGCTCGAAAGCGTCGCGATGGTCCCAGAGCTTCAGCCCGATCATCTGGAGGCGCTCGAGTTCGACCGAGGCGACCTCGGAGCCGTCCTGGATGGCCAGACTTTCCCGGACCTCGAATTCGTTGTCATCGAGGAGCTTCTGGATATGGGTGAGCCGGCGATGGAAGATCGAGGTCAGGGACCAGAGCATCTCTTCGAGATTGTCTTCCAACTGGCTTCCGGTGAGGAGGCCGATGGTGGTGTCAAAGAGCGTCGCCATGGCGAGTTCGACCTCGTCGGGCTGGGGCAGGGGGCGATGATCGGTCTCGCCGGGCCCGGGCGTTGCGACGTGAAGTGCGAGGTGGTCGAGGATGGCGGAGGTCACGCCGGTTTCCTCTTGGATGTCTGTCTGATGGGGCATTGTCTGGTTCCTCTGTTTGATCTGACCCGATTTGGATGGGGCGATAACAGGACCGGCGGCGACCGGGCCGCATCCGTCAGGATCGGAGCGCAGCGGAGAATGTGACCCGGACCGGAAAATTGTTCCCGCGAGGAATGGCCCGCCACGGTCATGTGGTGGGGCAGGGGAATTTTCCGGGTAGCGGGCGCATTGCTGCCCGGGCGAGGAGCACTCTGCTCCGACCCGCCGGTCCATCGCTCCCCTTGTCCAAACGGGATCAGATAGAACCGGCGAAACCTTTGCCCGGTCAGGCATCCCCGGGGAGGTTGGCGGTCACCCGTCCTCGATCTCCAGACCTTGTGCTTTCATGGCCTTTAGCAGAGAACGGCGCAGCGCATCTTTGCCAAATGCCCGCAGATCGTCGTTGAAATCGCCCATGTTTGGTACGAGATCACCACAGGTAATTCCAAGCGATTCCAGTTGGTTAAGCAATCTTATTGATGCGTCGCGTCCAGCTTCGTCATTGTCCCGCGCGATCCAGATACGCTTGATCCTCGGCGGCGGGATGAAGAGGCCGAGATGGGTGGCAGTGAGACAGGAGGCGAGATCGAACTCGGGGAGAGCCGTGCCGACCGAGAGGGTGTTCTCGAGACCTTCACCGACGATGAGATCGCTGCGCGCCTTGCCGGACCAGAAGCGGATGGCATGGCCGTGCAGCTGTCCGAGGATCCGCTTCGGGCTCTCGATCTCGGCCAAACCGCCGGTGGACGGGTCGAGAAAAACCCTTGCGCATCCGGTGATCTGGCCGCGATTGTCGGTGATCTTTGCCAGTAGGGCAGGGGCCCGTTCCAGCAGATCGGGGTCGTCCTCGCCCTGCCGCAGGAAGACACGCGCGTGATAGCGCAGGGCCGGGCCGAGCCGTGTGATCCCGCGCCCCTGCAGATAGGTGGCGGCCAAGGTGCCAAACACCGGCTTGCCAGCAGCGAAAAGTTTGCGCGCCCGCGCGATGCGTTTGCTGGAGGCTGCATCCGGGCGCTCAGCCCTTTGGGTGTCTCGAGGTACGGCAGGGCAGGGGGCTTCGCCGAGGAAGGATCGAGCCTCCCTCAGGGTCTCCTTGAGCGTGACAGACCCAAGCCGTTCATGCAGCAGGTCGATCAGGTCGCCATATTCACCCGTCGCGAAATCTTGCCAGGACCCGGCTTTACGACCAACCTGCGCCTGCAGACGGATGGCGAGGCTCTGGCCCTTTGCACCGGACGTGTCGCCGACCTGCCAATAATTACCCAGCTTGCGCCCCTCGGGGAAATACTGGCGGCAGAAACTCTCGGCATGGTCTGCCAGATCGGCCGAGAGGTCCGCGATACTGTGGCGCGCGCTCATGCGGCGGCCTCCGATGTGCCGGCGCCAACTGGATGCTCGGCAAGGACCCGTGTCAGCACCTCGATGCCGTCGACCGGAATGAACACCCGCGTCTTCCACTGGATCACTTCCGTGAAACAGCCCATTGCCTTCAGTCCGGGCAGGGCCGCGCCTGAAGCACCTATCAGCTCAAGCCTCGGCTGCCCCATGACCAGCGACCGGCGCAGCTGATAGCCGCCGAGGAGGTTCAGCGTCGTCCTGGCTTCCATCACGGCGGCGAGCACTTCCCGCGGCGTCATCTCGATCTGGCAATCGAGACCAAGGCGTGCAAAGACATTGAGAAGCTGCTCCTGGCTGACCAGTCGACCGATGGCGCGCTCCCCATCCTCGGTCTGAAGGCGGTAGATGCGCATGTTGTCAGCGGGAAGCCGATCCCAGATCGGCAGGAGAAGCCCGCAGATGAGCGTAATCTTTGAGGTGGTGAACTCCGGCACTGCCTCGACCTCGGCCTGCCAGAGCTGTTCGAATATCGCATCATCGATCTCTTCCCAGTGCGACTTCGAGAACTCGGTCAGCGCGAGGATTTCTGTGGCCATCGGACGCAGAAGCTTCACCCGCAGGATCGGCACGCCGTCCTCGTCCATGAAGGCCGGCGCATTCACCATCAGCGCCGCGCGTTTGGAGGAGGTGTTCCAGCACAGCGTCGCGCCGTCCGTATTTGCGCAGATCGATTTGATCCGGGGCAGGGTGAGCGGATCGTTGCGATCGGTACGCTCCACGGTCAGCGCAGTTGCCGTTGCGCCCGTAGCCCCGTGCTCGAAGATGACCTTGCGGTCGACGATTTCGAATTTCTCGGCCTTGAGCGTTTCGAGGCCGACATCGAGCGTGCCTGCCTGGCGCGCATCTTCGATGATGGCCGAGAGGAACCCGCCGAAGGCCTCGAAGATCGCGTCCTGCATGTCGATGCGGAGCGCGAGGCAACGATTCAGGAACTGCTGGATCGGCGGCAGGGTCTCTTTCATCGTGCCATCCGCTTCATCGAGCGTCAGCCCAGTCATCTCCTGGAATTTCGCATAGGAGCAGGCCTCGATCTTACCCGCACGCAGCTTGTAGAAGAACTGGCGCAGCGCAGCGCGTGCGTAGGGGCTCTCAAGGTTGTCCTCGGCACGGAACATGTTCTGACCGCCGGTCTCGCGCTGTCCCTTGGTGATGGCACCCAGCGTGTCGAGGCGGCGGGCGATGGTGGAGAGAAAGCGCTTCTCGCCCTTCACGTCTGTGGCGACGGGGCGAAAGAGTGGCGGCTGCGCCTGGTTCGTGCGGTTGGTCCTCCCGAGACCCTGAATCGCATTGTCGGCCTTCCACCCGGGCTCCAGGAGGTAATGCACCCGAAGGCGCTGGTTCTTGGCCCCGAGATCGGCGTGGTAGCTGCGCCCGGTGCCACCCGCATCGGAGAAGATCAGGATGCGTTTTGCATCGTCCATGAAGGCCTGGGTTTCGCCGAGGTTGGAGGAGGCGGGGCGGTTCTCGACCTTGAGCCGCCCCTCACGCGTCTTGACGATGCGCCGCTTGCGCCCCGTGACCTCAGCCACTGCATCGCCTCCGAAATGCCAGAGGATCTGGTCGAGCGCGCCCTGCACCGGGGCGAGGGCCCCAAGATGCTCGACAAGATCATCCCGCCGCCGCTCCGCCTCGCGGCAGATGATCGGGTTGCCATCGCAATCGAGGGCGGGGCGCGAGCGCAGATCGCCATTCTCGTCGGTGTAAGGCTCAAAAAGCTGCGTCGGGAAGCTGTGCATCAGGTAGTCCATGATGTTCTCCCTCGGCGTGAAATCGACCTGCAGATCGTCCCAGTCCGAGGAAGGGATCTCTTCAAGGCGGCGTTCCATCACCGCTTCGCTGGTCGAGACCACCTGAATCACGGCCGAGTGCCCTGCTGCAAGGTCCGCCTCGATGGCGCGGATCAGCGAGGGACATTTCATGGCGGTGATGAGATGGTTGAAGAAGCGCTGCTTGTTGCTCTCGAAGGCCGAACGCGCGGCGGATTTCGCTTGGGCGTTCAGCGTGCCGGTCTCAGAAGAAATACCCGAGGCCTGAAGCGCTGCCTCAAGGTTGTTGTGGATGATCTGGTAGGCATCGGCGTAGCTGTCGTATATGGCGACTTGAGCGGGGCTCAGCTCATGGACCAGCATCTCGTATTCGACCCCGGCATAGGAGAGGGACCGCGCCAGATAGAGCCCAAGCGCCTTCAGGTCGCGCGAGATCATCTCCATGGCCGCAATGCCCCCGGCCTCCATCGCGGCGACGAACTCGGCCCGCGTCACGAAGGGGAAATCGCCGGTGCCCCAGAGACCGAGGCGCGAAGCATAGGCAAGATTGCCGACGACTGTGGCACCGGTCGCCGAGACATAGAGAACCCGTGCATCGGGCGCGGCGTTCTGCAGCGCGAGGCCAGCGAGGCCCTGCTGGGACGCCTTCTTGTCGCCGCGGTCGGACTTTTCTCCGGCAGCATTCGCCATGGCATGGCTTTCATCAAAAGCAATGACCCCGTCGAACCCATCGCTGAGCCAGGACGTGACCTGATCGAGGCGGGAGGCTTTGCCCTCACGTTCAGCCGAGCGCAGCGTGGCGTAGGTGACGAAGAGGATGCCCTCGGGCAGGCGGATGTCGCTGCCCTGGCGGAACTTCGAGAGCGGCACGATATCGCTTTCGCGTCCCCCGAGCGCTATCCAGTCGCGACGCGCATCTTCGATGAGCTTGTCGCTCTTCGAGACCCAGACCGCCCGTCGGCGCCCTTTGAGCCAATTATCGAGGATGATACCGGCAACCTGTCGCCCTTTACCGCATCCCGTGCCATCACCCAGAAACCAGCCCTTGCGCAGGCGAAACGCGCCTTCGTCGCCCTCGGCCGCCGCCATCAACTGGCCTTCGATCTCGCCGCGCTTGAACCAGCCCTTGAGATGCGTCTCATGCGCGTTGCCCGCATAGATGACACTTTCCAGCTGCGGCGCAGAAAGAAGGCCGTCCTGAACGAGGTTCTTCGGCAGGATGGGACGATAGGTCGGCACGGGCGGCGGCACCGAGGCCATGGCGGTGGATTGCACCAGCGCGGTCGGATGTTCCGCCGCGCCATCGATCCTGATCGCCTGAAGGTCATAGGCCTCGTAGACCGTGTCCTGCAGCGTGCCGTCGGGTTGGCTCCAAGCCTTCGGCAGGTAGTCGATCGGGGCCGTCGTGATATCGTCAAACGGGTGCCTTGCGCGTTCTTCGGCGAGGGCACGGGTTTCCTTGCGCGCGGCATTGCGCAGGGCCTGCAGGTTGGTGCGGGTCGAAGCGGTCGGAGCCGACAGGGCCGTACTGGTGGGGCAGGGCGAGGGGCTGTGGCGCTGCGGGCAGTGGGTGAGCACTGCGTTGAGAAGGTCGGCGGTGGTCGCGCAGATCGGATGGTAGACGGCCTCGCTTTCGACCGATGCGATCTCATCAGCGCCAGTCGCACGCTTGTCGATCACCGTCAGCCGTGTGTCGATCGTGGTGCCATGCCGCGCAAAGACCTTGCCGTCGATAGCGGCGGAAAATACCACATCGGCGCTTTGTGCGATCCGCTGAAACGTCGACTGAAAGGATTTCGTCGAGGGGCGGAAGCTCTCGCCGGTGATGACGACAAGCCGCCCACCCGGCGCGAGACGCGCTAGGGCGGACAGGACATGTTGGCTGGTGGCCTGCCGGAACCGGCCGTCGACATGGTTGGCCGCAGAAAACGGTGGGTTCATCACGATGACCGAGGGCGTGATCGACCGATCCAGCCGGTCATCGATCGAGGCGGCATCGTGATCCGAGACGACTGCACCGGGGAACAGATGTCCCAGCAGGGCGCGGCGGGTCTCGGCAAGCTCATTCAGCGCCAGGCGAGCGCCTGCAATCTTTGCGAAAATCGCCAGCAGGCCGGTACCGGCCGAAGGCTCGAGCACCAGGTCGTCGTCCCGAAAGCCCGCCGCCTGCGCAACGATGGCCGCGAGGGGCAGAGGGGTCGAGAATTGTTGCAGGCGGACACTGTCTTCAGAGCGCCGCGTGTGGGAGGGGGCCAGACCGGCGAGACGCTCGATCATGGTGAGAAATGCCCGCGGCGCGGATACCTGGCGCTGCATCAGCGCACCGTAGCGCGAAAGCATCAGGATCTGGGCGACCTCTGCGGCTTCGTAAGCATCCTTCCAGATCCAGGAGCCGCTGGTGTCGCTGGCACCGAAGGCTTGCTCCATCGCAGTGCGAAGGGCGGCGGCGTCGATGGACCTGCCCGCCTCGAACAGGGGGACGAGGGCTTTCGCAACCTGCATCAGGTGTTGGGCGAAGCCCGGAGCCTCTGGCAGGGCAGGGGCGTCGGGCTCGGTTGCAAGTTGGACGGAATGGGGGTGAGCGTTCATCGGCAATCTCCGGGGTTTAGGGTTGGCCCCAAGCCCCGCGCGCACTCTCTCACCCGGGAGGGGTCACCCCTCCTGCCCTGCCTCTCGCTCTTTCATGGCAAAGCCCCGGTGCGAATTCGCCCGTTATCAGGACGACCGCAGATGCCTCGGCACGTCCATGGACTGATGCAAGACTCGGATCACGAAGATCCTGTCCGGGTCCACCTCGTAGAACACGAGGTGCCGGCCCGTGATCAGTTTACGCGCACCCTGCAAGAGATCGGAACAGTCAGACCCCATTTGCGGGTTGGCGATGAGACCCTTCAGGGCGCGATCGATATCATCGAGATAGCGGTCCGCCTGCGCCTCGCCCCACTGTCGGTCTGTCTCGACCCAGATATCGACGAGGTCGGATTTTGCCGCCTGAGAGTGATGAATGTCACGCATCAGAAGCGCCAGAGCGGCTCCGCGCGTCGCGCTTGATCTCATCCATGTCAAGCGGACCGGCGTCACCGGATTGTTTGCCCTCCATCAGCGCAACGCGAAGCCGCGCCCGCTGACCTTCCTGCTCCTCCATCAGGCGCAGAGAGGCGCGGATCAACTCGCTGGTTGACCCGTAACGCCCCTCTTTAAGCATCAGGGCGATGAATTCGTCCCAATGGGGGCCAAGTGTGACGCTTGTGCTTGCCATGCTCACCTCCGTAATACGCATGAATAAGATATATGAGTATTGCGGGCGTTTCAACTCAGGGGTGGGCTTGCGCCCTGTTCCGCAGCGGCGGGTCTTTGTACCTCTCGCAAAATCAGAGGATCTACAACCGCCCGCGCCTCGGACAGGCAGTCCAGATCATAGTGCTCGAAGAACCCCCAACAGGCGTCGATCTCTTCACCGTCACGCTCGACGACATAGCCATAAACCCGTCCGCCGAGGTAGGCATCGAAGGTGACGATCTCAGCGCGCAGAATGTCCTTGGCCTTTTCGCGCATCGCCTTGGTGACGCGCTTCGCGCCGAACTCCTTTCGAACCGTTTCGAGCGTTACGTATACAAAGCCAACTTGGCCGGAATCCCACGGACAATGGAACTCGATGGTGTTCATCGCGAGGCCGGAATGGTCGTAGAGGTACACGGGCAAGATGATTGCCTTGCGCTCGGCGCGCTCGCGGAGGCGATCCAGTGAAAGATCGCTCTGATCCGAGACGCCCGCAAGATCGCGCAGGAACGCCTCGGGGCAGTCGAACCGGTGGCTGTCCCCCAGCCGGTATCGGCGGTGCCAACAGATCAGCGCTCCGAGGTTGGACCACTCCCTTGGGTTCTCAGAATCGGGGTCGTGATAGATCTTGATGACGTGGCCTTGGTAGGCCTCCTCGTAGACAGGGTCTTGCATGTCGATATCCTTTCTTGAAACGCAATCGACCCGCCAAGCCGGTTGTGGCGCAGGCGGGTCGAAGTGGATGGGATCCGGTGGTTGGTGAGTTTTCTGGCCGGCGGATCAGGCAGCGGCGCGGTTTTGGCGATGCTGGATGTGCTCGACAGAGACCTTCAGCAGCCAGTCCTCAAAACCGAGAATGGTCTGGTGATTGGAGACCGCCTCGATCCAGACCGCACGCGGATCGCCAACAATCTGCGTAGGATCGTTGTCGATCCGGCCATTGGCCATCCACGGTTCCGGCTGAATGCGGACAAGCCAGTCCGCCAGCGACGGGATCCGTCCCTGGCAGTCCTCGCGCACATGCTGCTCACCGATCCAGCGGATCGGGACGACCCGGCCCGCGCTGTTGGTCAGGCTGCGGCCGAAGTGACGTTCGGCATCATAGATCCCGACTGTATGATGTTTTTGGGCTCTGTGAACAAAGAGACCTAGGTGCTCTTTGGATGAGTCAAACCAGTCATGCACGAACTGATAGTCATCTGGAACACCGCCGAATTTTCGGGCGGAGCTTTCGGCGTGGTGGAGGGGATGTGCCATGTCAGAGCCCCTCGTGTTCGGTGGTGTTGGTTTCGATATAGCGGTTCGAGTGGCTAACATCGATCTTGTCCGTCTCGAGCGCCCAGGTCAGCTCGCCATAACCGCCCTCGTTGTTCTCGAATCCGGGGCTCAGCGCATAGGCGAAATCCCAACCAAAATCTTCAACCCGGCGTCGCAACTCTTCTGTCAGCGTGATCGTGTCGGGTGTCACGACGACATCCTCGACATTGCCGGAATCGCCGTAGCCTTCATATTGCACCTCGATGCTGGTCACGCCGAAGGCACGCAGCTCGGAGAGAAGGGCAGCGCGAGTCTCGCCCCGCTCTTCGGATGCGCGTCTCTGGGATTCGAGCATCTGTGCGTAGAAATCAGTCGCTTGTGTCATGTCTTTTTGTCCTTTGGAATTGGGAGAGGGGAGGGCGACCGTTACGCGAGGCCGCCCCGGAGTTTCCTTTGGGGGGCTTCAGGCCGCAGCGTCGCCGCGGTTTTCAGCCGTCCGGTCAACCAGGTTGAAATACAGATTCTCGGTCGCGCGCTTGAACCCCGGCGGTTTGCGCGGGGCGAGGCAACGCACCGAAGCACTGCAACTCTCACCATGCTCCATTGCGAACTGCGTCACCTTGTCGATCAAATCGTCCATGCCCGCGGCCTGGACGCGCTTTTCGGGGTAGGTCGCCATCATATGGAACTGGGTAACAACGAAGGCGCCGTCACGATGCGCGGGATAGAGGGTGATCTGGTAATCGAGTGTCTTGGCCATCTCTGGTCTCCTGCAGCAGGCCGGACGCGATCATCGCGCCCCTTGAAACCCGCCAGCCCGAAAGGACCGCCCTTTATGCAAGGACGGCCCGGGGCGGCGATTGGGGGTGGAGGGCGTCAGTATTCCGACGGGAGAAGCAAGGTCAGCACGCGACGCGTCTGTTTCGGGTCGGAAGGCTCAGGCGAGCCGTACTGATAATCGACGTCGTACAAGTCGATCTTGAACCAAACCTTCGTGCCATTGAATTCGATGACCCCCATCTCGTGCAATCCCTGCGGGTCACTGTCGGCATTGAAGGCGTCGAACGCGGCAACGCGGCGTGTGAGTTCCAGTTGTGCGTCGGGTCCAAGCGCGGCGACGCCACATGTCATCACAAACTGTCCCTGCGGGGCATCGGCAACGGAAGGATTGCCGAGGATGGAATTGCGAAACGCGTCATTCTGCGCGGCGATGCGTGCGGCTTCCTGAACAGGATCGAGGTCGAGTCTGGTGGTCATAGGATGTCTCCGGGACGGGCCAGCCGATCCGATATCGGCTGTCGGCAACCCGTCAGCCGGAAAGAGCCGCCCTCGATGTGAGGGCGGCCCAAAGCTCATGTCGTGATCAGGTCGGTGTTCGCTTCGTCAGGCCGCATCTCCGCTAAGGAAGGCGGGCAAGGACGATGGTTCATTGCTCTCCGCCTCGGCCAGAGCGTCTGCGGCAGGCACGTCGCCTTCCTCCGCCTCGGGCGCATCGCCAATCATTTTGGCGTCGGCCTCCGCCGCACCGGCAAACACCATCCCGTCTGGCAGCCAGCGCGTTGTCTTTGCTGCCGTCGCCGCGTCGAAACCTTCCGTCTCGCCGGCCGTTTCCGCGAAAGCGCGCTCCATCGCGGCTGCGAGATCGCCCTTGCGTTCGCGATTGCGATCCTCGGCGTAATCATCGCCGATGAGCTTGCGCGCCGTGGCCACCGCATGCCCCTTGTTGACGCGACCCCAGTAGTTCTGGGCACTCGGGCGCCAGCAGGCCGCCACATCGACGTCGAGCCGCGCACCAATCTCCTCAATGATGTGGGAGGGGCGATTGTCAGAGGAGAGCTGCGGCTTGACCGCGAGACCCGTCGCCCAGGCGAAAAGCGCCTGCTTGTCCGCAATGGGCAGGGCCGACATCGCCCGGAAGTCATCGGGTTTCTCCAGCTTCATCCAGTCGGTGGCGAGGTCCTGCTCCAACGCCTCAAGCATCTTCTGAGCGACGGTGTCCGCATGCAGCACCTCGCGGTTTTGCGCCTGGAAGGGCCGGATGGAGATATCGAGCGCCTCGTTGTTGTAGGACCGCCCCAAAGCCTGCTCGCAGAGCGCGTAGAGCATCGCATCGAAAGCCACCTCGAAATCCGCCGCCAGATGCGCCCGCAGGATGTGCTGACGCGTGGCGCGCAGATCGTCGGCCAGGCTCGCCGAAATCCCGTCCGCCTTGCGCAACGTCGCGGCCGGGTCGGAGCTCGGCACCGGCGTGGAGGAGGTCGGCGGCGTCACCTGTGGGCGGGCAGGGGAGGGAGCGCCATCCGGATCTGCGGTGGTATCGTCCGGTTCGGGCGCAACAGGAATGTCCTCGGGCCGCACCAGGCCTTTCTCGACGCGCAACACCCCGTCATGGCCGATGGTCAGGACTACACCGGCGATAGCGCGATCTGCCTCGGCATAGGGTTGCCGTTCGCGCTGCATGGCTTCAATTTCGCGCAAACGCGGCTCGATGGCGTAGTATTCTTCGGTCTCCGCGTCGGTCCAGTCCTCCCCGTCGTTCTGCGCCGCCAATTCTTCCTCACGCGCGATGAGACGTTCCTCCTCGGCCAGCATGTCCGCATCCGGTTCGATGTCCTGCGGATAGACCCGCCCGAAACTGCGAAACGCGCCATAATCCACCGAAAGATGCACTTCGACCCATTTCCATATCCCTTCGAAGGGTTTGGCCGCAGCCTGCAGTTTCTCAATGGCGAGACGCTCCAAGAGGTCGGGGTTTTCCATATGAGCGGTTGCCCGGTCGTCGAAGAGATCCCGCAGCAGAACCCCGCCCGCCGCCTCATACGCCTCGATGCCGACAAATCGACCAATTGCCGAGTTCGCCGAATGTGCGGCCCCGGTCAGCTGACGTTTGATGCTCTGCGGATGGATGTGATAGCCGCCCTTCACGGCGTTCCAGACCGCGAGCTGGCGGTCATGGTCGTCGGTCAGCGTGAAAGCCATCACGCATTCGAGGGTCAGATCACCGGCACGAAACTGCTCGATGATTTCGGGTGCGACACGGGCGAGTTTGAGGCGACGGCGCACCAGGTCGACGGAGACGCCGAATTTGAGCGCAATCTCGTCTTCGCTGCGACCCTCGCCGATCATCTTGTCGAAGGCCTCGAACTGGTCTGCCGGATGCATCGCCGCGCGCTGGAGGTTTTCTGTGGCCGAGGTAAGGATGGCGTTGCGCTCGTCCTCGACAAGGCAGGGCACTGGATGATCAGCGGGGATCACACCGTCCTCGGCGAGTTGTTTCAGCGCCTTGAGGCGACGACCGCCTGCGTCGACGGCAAAACGTGTCTCGGAAAGTGCGTGAACCACCAGGTTCTGCTTGATTCCCGTCTCGCGGATGCTCGCAAGAATCTCGGCATCGTCGCTGGCGCTTGCGGCCACCTTGCGGACGTTGAGTGGGCTCGGCTCCAGCTTGTCGAGCGGGATCATCCGGATGTCGGCACCGCCGTCAGGCGCGGCCGATCCAACGGCTTCGGTCTTTTTTGAGGTGGTGGGATTCGGGCGGGTCGTGGTCTTGGCCATGGTCAGGGTCCTTGTCTCGCCGGACCCGGATGAGCCTCTCTCTATCCTTTCAAGCCCGGCACCCGGGCTTCCCTTTCTCTGGCTTTCACTGTGCGTTGACGTGTGAAGTGGTCCCATCTTTTCGGACAGGTTTGCAGCGTTTCTAAGGTGTATCGGGTTTAGGTTTCATGCTGCGTGTCGCTCTTCCAAGCCTGCCCAATATGCGTCGTCCGGCGTCTGCCGATCAAGCGCGGAATGGGGTCGGCTGGTGTTATAGAATGCCATCCAGCCCTTGATGACACGACGGGCCCGGAAGCCTTCATTGATTTCTTCGAGATAGATGGCCTCCTGCTTCAGGGATCGCCAGAGGCGTTCGATGAAGATGTTGTCGAGGTAACGCCCGCGCCCGTCCATCGAGATGCGCACGCCCGCCTCGGTCAGCGTCGTGATCCAGGCCGATCCGGTGAACTGCGATCCCTGATCTGTGTTCATGATCTCAGGCGGGCCGTACCTGGCGATGGCCTCGCTCAGTGCTTCGACGCAGAAGTCGGCGTGCATCGTGTTCGACAACCGCCAGCTCAGCACCTTGCGCGTCGCCCAGTCCATGATTGCCACCAGATAGAGGAAGCCATTTCTGACTGGCACAAAGGTGATATCGGCGCACCAGACCTGGTTCGGTCGGTCAATCACCATCTTCCTCAGCAGATACGGGAAGACCGGGTGCTGAGGATGCGGCTGGCTGGTTCGTGGGCGCTTGTAGACCGCTTCAAGACCCATCTTCGCCATCAATCGCCTGACGCGATGGCGGCCAACAACAATGCCTTCCCGGCGCAGATAGGCCGCGATCTGGCGCGACCCGAAGAATGGGTATTTGGTGAACACCCGGTCGATCTCTTTCATCATCGACAGCGTGTCGGCGTCGATCCCGGCGGGCGTGTAGTAGAACGCCGACCGGCTCAGGCTCACCAGCTTGCACTGCTGGCTGATGCTCAGCTTGGGGTGATCCCGGTTGATCATCGCGCGTTTCTTTCCAGGGCTCATCGCTTCAGCCCTTCCGACAAAAAATCGTTCTCGACCGCCAGCCTCCCGATCTTGGCGTGAAGTTCCTTTACTTCCGCCTCGGTCGGGCCGCTCTGCTTGCCACCCGAGAACACATCGGCCATGCCCTCGATGGCCTGCCGCTTCCATGTGCTGACCTGATTTGGGTGCAACTGATGCTTCGCCGCGATCTCCTGCACGGTCTTGTCGCCACGCAGCGCTTCCAACGCCACCTTGGCCTTAAACTGATCTGTAAAGTTCCGGCGCTTTGCCATGTTCGTATCCCTTCAAAGGTTCGGGAAACACCTTAGCTGACTGTCCGGTTTCCTGGGACCACTTCAGACCTCATCCGCTGACCTTCGTCTCTGGCCGCGGCTTTTCAAAATGCCATTCTTGAAGGCCAGATAGAAATTTGCACTCGGTCACACGCAAACGGGGCGAAAAACCTCTTTGATTACAGGCGGCAACCTCAAAGGTTGCTAGCTCACTGTTTGATTTTCCGAACCCACTTCCGCGAGCAAAATCTGCCGAATTGAGCTTTCAATTTTGACTTTTCCAAATGTTGAAGCATCTCGGAAAACTGACTTCGTTTCGCATTCGAAGCAAATCAAGTCATGCTGACGGCCGACAACTTTTAGACCAACTGAACTTTCCCCGACATGGACCACATAGACCTCGCATGCTAGGTTCGCGCCTGCTTTCACCGGCGCATGGAATTGTAGGTCCATAGAGACAAAAGGCATGGCCGTGTTTCTTTCCGTGAGTAGAAAAAGCCAGCCCCGGCCTGAAAGCAAATCGTCCCAGAAAGTCTCGATCGCTTCCAGCGCGAAATTCGTGATCCGGCCAGTAAAGGCGATTCCCAGCTGGTCACAGTCGCCAAAGAAAATCCTGCGTTCGAAGGCAAATCGTGGTTTAAATTCTGTTTCTGGTACATTCATTGCAGCGTTACGGGCTCAACATTTCTTTGTCTCTGGTGCGTGACAGCGATAGGAAGGAATAGTTTTCCGGTAATTATGCCATGCGCCGGAATTCGGCGGGGGTCGCGCCTGTCATTTTTCGAAAAGTTCGACTAAAATGACTCTGATCTGCAAAACCGCAGTCAAGCGCGACCACTTTCAGGGGGGCATTACCCTTTCTCAGCATCTCCTGGGCCTTCGATATTCGCTTGCGCAAAACATATGCATACGGTGCCAACCCAAACTCCGCCTTGAACTGACGCGAAAAGTGAAACTGGCTGAAACCGATAGATGCGGCCATGTCTTCCAGACTGAGGTTTTCACCTAAGCAGCTTTCAACGAGATCGATGATTCTCTGCCTTTGAGCAGGGCTGAAGTTCGAGTTTGCGTCGCTGGTCAAAGAGACCTTGGCGTACTGACGCAGAAGGTGAACGGCGATCTGGATGCGCAGGGCGTCGATGATCAATCTCTGGCCGATTCCACCGTTCTTTAGCTCATTCTCTAGCAATTGGATGCAGTTCAGGATACAGGGGTCCTTCGCAGACAGACAATCATTGATCTCAATGGACTTCGGGTCACGATCAAAGACCGAAAGGGCCGTGTTTTCGAGTTCACTGTGACTGAGATAGACGTGTCTAACCGTGATAGGCTCGGACCAACTCCAAGTGGATTCCTCTGCACGCGTGAGCAAGGAAATCCTACCTTTCTCTACGCGCGCGCTTTGCCATGGGCCGCCACTCGTGCGGCGCATAGTGGTTGGCGCGCCATCATATGCAACAATCATATAGTCGCGCATGGGGGGAATTGCCGCGTCTTGTCGCTCATAACGATAGCCCTTCAGGGTAATGCCGTTCCAGTTGCACCCGGAACTGTCCAACGTAGTCGTGCCGGGAATCCATTCGGGTATCCGGTCCGGTGATATGAGCAGTCTTTCCATCTTGGCCTCCCTGAACTTTTTCACGATCGTCCGCTTGAGCTGAAATTTCGGCTTAGGTCGTCTCGCGCATCCGCGGTTCTTCTCGAACGATATTCGCTTGAGTCAATCTATCGATTTCAGCTTCTGTCAGTCCAGCCTCGCTAAGCAACTCCCTACTATGCTGCCCGAAGCGAGGCGGTGCCGCGCGAACCGCTCCGGGGGTACGCGACAAGCGTGCTGGCACGCCGGTGCCGCGGTAGGTGCCAACTGATACCACCATGCCGCGATGTCGGGTGTGTGGATGCTCCAACGCTTCATTCACATTCCGAACGACTCCGGCGGGAATCCCAGCTTTCAAAAGCACCGGCTCAAGTTTGAAGGCGTCATGTTGCACCAGGCACTCTGACAAGACCTCTGTCATCTCTGACCGATGCGCAAGACGCGCGGCATTGTCGGCAAATCGTGGATCGCAGGGCACCTCAGGTAGGCCAAGCACGTCACAGAGTTTTGCGAACTGACCATTGTTACCGATAGCCAGATAGAGTTTGCCATTACTTGTTTCGAACATGTCGTATGGTACGATATTTGGATGCCCATTGCCGGTCGCCATTGGTATCTGTCCGGACATGAGGGAATTAGCCGCTTGGGGATGCATCATGCTGATCGCGCAATCATATAGCGGCACTTCGATGGCTTGGCCCAATCCGGACCGGCCCCGTTCCAAAAGTGCGGCGAGAATAGCGTTACAGGCGATCAGACCGGTGCCGATGTCCACGATGGGCGTACCCATGCGTGTCGGGCCTTCGGAGGGATTGCCGTTGATGCTCATGAGGCCCGTCATAGCTTGTACCACGGCGTCATAGCCGGGAAAACCGCCAAGTGGGCCATCGGAACCAAATCCAGTCACATGGCAGAGTACCAGTCTAGGAAAACGTGCCCTGAGAACATCAGCATAACCAAGCCCCCATTTTTCAAGAGTACCAGACTTAAAATTGTGAACTAAAACATCCGCATCCTGAAGAAACCGCAAAATCAGGTCGCGCCCTTCCGGTTGCTGCAGATCGATAGCGATGGACCGCTTGTTGCGGTTGGCGCCAGAGAAATAAGCGCTGAGTTCATCATTGAAAGGCGGGCCCCAACTGCGGGTCTCGTCGCCCAGAGGCGGCTCCACCTTGATGACCTCAGCGCCATGATCCGCAAGCATTTGGGTGCAGTAAGGCCCGCCCAGCACGCGGCTGAGGTCGACCACCTTGATCCCGTCCAATGAGCCAGCCATCAAAGCGCCTCCTGATAGAGGCGCGACACATCTTCGGCTGTCATGTCGCGCGGGTTGGTCTCCAGCAATCGCGTGATACCGGTCACGACCTCATTAGCCATTCCGGGAATGGCTGCCTCGGTCACTCCGACACCAGAAAGTCGAGACTCAAGTCCGCTTTCGACTAGCATCCGTTCCATCTCGTCGATCAGGCCATGGGCCGCAGCCGCATCAGAGTTGAAAGGCCGCGAGGGCAGTAGTAACCGCGATAGACGAGCATATTCAGCTTCTGCAACGGGCATGTTGAACCTCATCACTGGTCCTGCGACCAGAGCGTTTGCGTGCCCGTGAGGAACCTTGAAACCTGTTCCAAGTGGGTATGACAAGGCATGAATCGCCCCCACGCTGGCATTAATGAAGGCCATCCCAGCCAGTGTCGCCCCCAACAGCATGGCCTCTCGCGCTGACAGGTCCGAAGGCGTTTCCATGACGATTGGTAAGTTCTGACCGAGAAGCACCAGCGCTTTGTCCGCCATTCCATCGGAAATGGGATTCTTTCTGGTGCGACTGGTTACTGCCTCAATGGCGTGAACCATTGCGTCTAACGCCGTGGCCGCTGTGATGTGACGAGGCATTCCCAATGTTAGCTTTGCATCTAGCAAGGCAACGTCAGGCAGAAGCTGCGGTGCATATACCGCTTTTTTTTCGTGGCTTTCCGAAGTCAGCACGGACACCCATGTTACCTCTGATCCGGTCCCTGCCGTGGTTGGCACCTGGATCAGTGGCAAGCGTTTATCGGTGACCTGATTAATCCCGATCATGTCCGTAATCGGTTGATCGTTGGCTACCGCCGCTGCGATGACCTTGGCAGTGTCCAGTGAACTGCCGCCGCCAAGTCCGATGATTCCGTCAGCACCAAAGGCCCGCGCGACCTCTACCGCGGCCTCGACGACAGCGATCGGGGGGTCCGCTTCGACTTTATGAAAAATCTCAACCTCGATGCCAGCAGCCCTAAGTGAGGCGGCTGCCTCGTCCGCAAAACCACAGGCCAATATGCCCGGGTCCGTCACGACCAGCGCACGGGTGCAAGACAAATCTTGCATCAGGCTGCCGATCCGGCCAAGCCCACCGCTCTCGCAGACGATCCTCGGGGTGGAAAGGAAATTGAAGTCCATAGTTTGTCTTCGCTCCTGTTAAGCTGCTGCAGTGCGGATCATATTCCGCGCGATCAGTATTTGCTGAATCTGGGTTGTCCCCTCGTAGATGCGGAAGAGACGCACATCGCGATAGAAGCGCTCGACCGCATATTCGGCCATGTATCCTGCACCGCCGTGGATTTGCACTGCGCGATCGGCCACTCGACCTACCATCTCACTGGCAAACATCTTGCAGCAGGCAGCATCAGTCGACACGTTCTGACCAGCGTCCTTGCGGCGTGCTGTTTCTTCGATCATGCAACGCGCTGCGAAGGCCTCGGCGCGACTGTCAGCCAGCATGGCTTGGATCAGTTGCTTTTCAGCGATGGGTTCACCGAATTGTTTGCGTTCCATCGCATAGGATAGGCTGTCACGGATCAGCCGTTCGGCGGCGCCCACACAGACGGCAGAAATATGCAGTCGGCCCCGGTCAAGGACTTTCATTGCTGTCTTAAAGCCCTTGTTCAGACGGTCCGGCCCGCCGATAATGTTCGCGGCAGGCACGCGGACATTGTCAAGGATGACGTCGCATGTGTGCGAGCCCTTCTGCCCCATCTTCCTGTCAGGCTGGCCAAGCGTTATGCCTGGCGTCCCTGCCTCGACGAGAAAGGCGCTTACGCCGGCAGAACCTTCCGCCTCTGGATTGGTCCGGGCAAAAACCGTGAATAGATCGGCACGCGGTGCATTGGTAATGTAGCGTTTCGTGCCGTTCAGAAGGAAATCGTTACCGTCACGCCGCGCCGTAGTGCGCAGACTGCCAGCATCCGACCCAGCATCTGGCTCGGTTAGGGCGAAGGATGCGATCATATCTCCGGACGCGAGAGCTGGTAGATACTGCGCCTTCTGCTCGTCGGTTCCATCGATGATGATTCCCTGAGAGCCGATCCCGTTGTTGGTGCCAACTAGCGACCGGAACGCAGGCGAAGCCTGGCCAAGAACGAAAGCGGCTTGCACTTCCTCTATCATCGACAAGCCGAGCCCGCCGAAATCTTCCGGGATCGACATGCCGAAAAGGCCCATCATGCGGATTTCATCGACCAGCATCGGCGGAATCACATCCTCGTCGGCGACGCGATCCTCGTAAGGGATTAGTCGCTCTTTCACGAAGCGGTCGAGCGCGTCGAGAAACTGGGAAAGGGTATCTTTATCAAGGGCCATGATGCTCTCTATTGTTCAGGGTGCGACCGCCGCAACGCGGCGGACAAGATCGACAAGGCGGTGCGCGACGTCGCTTTCGATCCAGTCGCGCGTAAGGGTTTGCGAAGGGCCACCGCAGTTGAAGGCAATAATGGGTGAGCCGTCCTTCGGCACGAAGGGCACCGCTACAGCGTTCACATCACGTTTCCACTCCGTGAAGGACGTGCAGTAACCGTGCTGTTGGTAGTCTGCGATAGCTGCTTCGATTCCGGGCTGCACATTCGGCCAGTTGTCGCCTTCATGTTCCTCCACAAGGGCCAGAATTCTGGCCCGCTCATCCGGGTCGTGCGCCGCTATGCAGGCGCGACCAACCGCGGTCGTGGCCAGTTTAATATGGGCACCAACCTCGATCGCCAGCGTGACGGCATTAGTGCCCTTGCACCGCTCCAGATAGACCATCGATAGCCGGTCACGACTGGCCATGGCCACCGGCATGCCTGTGTAATCAGCCAGCTCCTGCATAAAGGGCTTCGCCAGTTGCCGCAGCGGAATCCCTGCAAGGCAGGAGAAACCCAACGAAAGCACTGGAGGGGCCAGTCGATAACGTGCTGTATCCGGGTCGTAGCTGAGGTATTCCAGCTTGTTCAGTGTATAGGCCAGCCGGGAGACCGTCGATCTGCTCAGGCCAGTGCGCTCGGCCAACTCACCGTTCCCCAGAGCCTCCCCTTCCCGCCGAAAGGCCCGCAACAGCTCCAAGCCGCGCGCCAACGCCGTGACAAAATCGCGATCCTGTTTCTCGGCATCCTTGGTGCGGTCTTTCCTTGGTCTCACGATATCCCTCCTCGGAAAGAATTATGCGTCTTGAAACACACCTAAACGATCGATAACGTCCGAGTCAATACTGCGGTAAACTTTCCCGCTATGCGGAAAATTAAGGTCGTCCACCTAGTCCCATTCGTGCCGGATCCTGCGGATGACACAACTAAGCGAGGGCATAATGCCATGAAAGAAATGAATTATCCGACCATCCAGCACCTCATCGGACGAGACTGGATCGCTTCTCCCACGCCAGAGGATCGTGCAGTCATAAACCCTGCAAACGGGCAAACTATCGGACAGATTCCGCAGGCTAGCGCCGCAGATCTAGACCATGCGGTTCACTCGGCCGAATCAGCTTTTCGCCGATGGAAAAACAGCTCTCCCATGGAACGAAGTGCGATTTTGCGGCGGTTTGCCGACCTGCTGCGCCAAAATGACAGACTGATCGCTGGCTGGATCACTCTCGATGAAGGCAAGCCGCTGGCTGAGGCTTTGGCTGAGGTCCGCGCCTCGGCTGACCACGTTGACTGGCACGCCGAGGAATGTCGGCGCATTTATGGGCGCATCATTCCATCACGCAGCCCGCGGGTACAGCAGCTTGTCGTGCGCGAACCGATAGGCGTCTGCCTTGCCATCACGCCTTGGAATTTTCCGCTGAGCCAAGCGGTACGCAAGGTCGCGGCGGCGCTTGCGTCAGGTTGCACGATGATCTTAAAAGCCCCGGCAGAGGCTCCGGCGGGTTGCATGGCAATTGCTCGCTATCTGCTGGATGCAGGATTGCCCGAAGGCTGTCTGAACCTTGTCTGGGGTAATGCGGCCTTCATTTCGGAAACTCTAATTGCGCGCCCCGAGGTGCGCAAAATCACCTTCACCGGTTCGGTCGAGGTGGGCAAGCATCTGGCAGAATTGGCTGGCCGCCATATGAAGCGGGCGACGATGGAGCTCGGCGGTCACGCGCCCGTATTGGTGTTCGACGACACCGATGCCACGGCCGCGGCGCGCGCCTTGGCGGTCAACAAGCTGCGCAATGCAGGCCAGGTGTGCATCGCCCCAACCCGGTTTTACGTACAACAAGGCATCTACGATCGATTTCTGTCCGAACTAGTTTCAGCATTTGAGAGCGTAAAGGTGGGCGCTGGTTTAGCCGAAGGCACGCAGATGGGACCATTGTGTCATCGCGGACGCGTGAATGCGATGGAAAAGCTCGTCGAGGATGCCCGCGAAAACGGCGCACGGGTGTTGACGGGAGGCAAAAGGCTTGGAAATCATGGTAACTTCTATGCCCCGACAATCGTCGATACGCCCAACGACGACATTGACTTGATGCGCGAAGAACCCTTCGGCCCGATTGCTGTCGTCTCGTCTTTTCGTGACATAGAGGACGGACTGTCGCGGGCCAACGGGCTACCCTTCGGGCTGGCGTCCTATGTCTTTACCAATTCGTTAGAGCGTGCAGATAAAGCAGCTGCGGGTTTGCAGGCAGGTATGGTAAGCATCAACCAGTTCGGCCTCGCTCTGCCCGAGACTCCGTTTGGAGGCGTGAGAGACAGCGGCTATGGGACTGAAGGCGGGACGGAAACCTTCGAAGGCTATCTCATTACCAAATTTATCTCGCGCAATCGCGCGCCAGTGCTGTGAGGATGCCCATGCCTGTTGAATTAAGCTTCTCAAATGACGCAGCAATTCTGACCATAGACAATTCGCCGCTTAACCTAATCAACGCGGAGGTTCGGGCTGGAATACAACACTGTATCTTCAAAGTCCTCGAAACTGGGGCTACCAGGCTGATTATCACCGGCACAGGAACGACCTTCGTCGCGGGCGCGGATGCGAAGGAATTCGGTAAGTTGCCTGTTGATCCACAACTAAATGATGTGCTGATGCAACTTGCACACCTCCCGATTCCTACTATCGCAGCAATCAACGGGGCTGCGCTTGGTGGGGGACTAGAGATTGCTCTGGCTTGCTGCTATCGCATCGCCTCAACTTCTGCCAAACTGGGCTTGCCAGAGGTAAACTTGGGGATCGTGCCTGGCGCAGGGGGAACCCAAAGACTGCCGCGACTTATCGGTATTGAAGCTGCGCTTGACATGATTGTCACCGGGAAGGCTGTTTCCGCCGAGCAGGCACTGAAAATGGGACTGATCCAGCTGCTAGCCGATGACCCGCTTGGCGCGGCCATAGCTCTCGATGACGATGTACTTGAGGCGGCACAGGCACCCGACAATCTTCCTTCACCAAAGCCAAACCACGTCGCAGCGGAAGTCGCCCGAGCGCATGTAGCGCGGCGTATGCCTGGCCAGAATGCCCCGCAGGTTGCGGTGAACCTAGTCGCGACCAGTGCGACGACGCCGCTGCACGACGCACTAGCCAGCGAGCGCTCTGCGTTTTTGGACCTTCGTACCTCGGATCAGGCGCGGGCCCTTAGGCACGTTTTCTTCACCGAGCGTACCGCAACCAACAAGGGGCGCGCCTACCCCCGACCTTCCCGAGATGCTGAAACCGCCATCGTGGTCGGTGGTGGCAATATGGGCGCAGCTATTGCGTACACGCTGGCGACCGCAGGGATCTCGGTGACTGTCGTCGAACGTAGTGCCTCGTCCGCCGAGTGGGCCAGTAAAAACCTGCAAAAGCTGATTGATCAGGGTATCAGTCGCGGTATTCTGTCCGTCGATGCGGCAAAGACGGTTGAAGACCGGCTGGTTACGGTCTCAGGCTATGACGCTCTGCCACCAACCGATCTAGCAATCGAGGCGGCCTTCGAGGATTTTGCGGTTAAGACCGCGATCCTGACCGAACTCGAAGGCGCACTGCCACCCGAGACCATCATTGCCACAAACACATCCTATCTCGATGTAAATCGGCTCTCTGATGGGTTGAAACACCCGGCACGCTTTGTAGGGATGCATTTCTTCAGTCCTGCGCATATTATGAAACTTCTGGAAGTCGTCAGGAGCGACCGAACGTCAGACGGAACATTAGGTGCAGCACTTGTGCTGGCGCACAGGCTTGGTAAAATCCCGGTACTGTCTGGTGTTTGCGATGGCTTCATCGGAAACCGAATTTTGTCGAGCTACCGTCGCGCCGCTAATCGCCTTCTGGTGGAGGGGGCTAATGTCGACGAGATCGACGCGGCTATGCGCGGATTCGGTATGGCGATGGGTCCATATGCTGCACAGGACATGTCGGGGCTGGACATCGCCTACGCGAATATCCGTCGCAAGGCAGTTGCCGAAGGGAACTGCTGTGGTCACGTGCCCTTGGTCGAGCGGCTGGTCGAAAAGCACAAACGCCTAGGACGCAAATCGGGCGCCGGATGGTACGACTATGGGCCAGACGGCAAACCCTCACATTCGGAGCTGGTCGCTAGCGAAATACTCCGTGTCTCAGAAGAAATGAACTTCACTCGCCGCGAGTTCTCAGCTGACGAAATCGTAGAAAGGCTCTTGCTCACAATGGTGGCGGAAGCCTGCGATATCCTTGACGAAGGCGTAGCAGAAAAACCGCAAGACATCGACCTAGTAATGATTCACGGCTACGGATTTCCCCGCTGGCGGGGAGGCCTGATGCACCACGCCAAAAATATCGGCAAGGATCGGTTGACCGCGCTCTTCAGCGCGCATGTCAAAGAGGATCCTTGCGGCTGGAGGGTGCCTCGTTATTTAGAAAGAGTTTTCGCGACCGGGGAGGAACATGTCAGCATGTTTCCCACGATCACCGGCAGATAAGTTGTCTTTCTGTGGTAGAGGGAGTCTGTTTTGCAAATGGGGTGATGGCCGTGGTTGCCCTTTCCCCGGATAAACTTATCCCACAGCTTCCGTAACGGGTATGCCGAGTGCAGTGTATCCGTTCAGGACGGCGATGCGGACTGGGAGTGCCGCGACCTGACGGTCAAAGTCCCGCGCTATAAGGCGATGCCCCAGCGACATGACACAGTTCATTTTCGTCTCGACACTGCTTCGGCGGTGGTATCCGCTCCATCGTCGCCAGAGCGCGCGAGCCAGGCACTTCGCCGCGCGCAGGGCCTCGTTTCGCGCCACGGCTCCGGCGGTGATGGTCTTCCATGGCTTTGCGTTCTTGCGTGGCGGGATAACGGCGTGGGCACCACGGTCAGCAATTGCGTCGTGGCATTTCCGTGTGTCGTAGGCACCGTCAGCCATGACACTGCCGATCTACTGGTCCGCCGGGATCTGGTTGAGGAGGTCGGGTAAAACCCATGCATCGCCGATGTGGCTCCCTGTGACCTCGTCACTGCGCGAACCTCCAGTGTTTCCTCGTCAACCCCGAGATGGATCTCGGTCCAGACGCGCCGTTTGGGTCCACCATGCTTGCGGGCGTGCCACTCGCCTTCGCCCGCGACTTTGATACGCGTGCTGACAGCAGGTGCAGCGGCCCCTTGGAGCCGCGATTCGAGATGTTCACGGCCAGGGTCTTCTGACGCCGGGACAGGGTGCTGAAGTCGGGCACAGTCCGGACGAGACCAACCAGCTGCAGCAGGCTCTAGACGAACCCAGTCGTCTACCGGAGCGCCATGCCGAATAACACCTTCATGGAAAGGCAGGTCTGGCTGGAGGCATCGCTGTAGGTCTGCTGCCGGCCACGACTGCCTATCGGCGCGGCCTCCCAGCTCATTTCGGGGTCGAACCAGATTGCCAGAGCGCCCCGGCGCTTGAGCGCTTCATTGTAGGCTCGCAAGTTCCTGGTGTTGTAGGTCGGGGGTGCAGTCTGCTCATGCACCCCGGCTACCAAGCCGGGTTCATAAGATGGATCCCGCACGGAATTTGTTCAACAGAGCCTAGTAGCAGGCATATCTGCCTCACGACAGGCTGAGCAAGATCATACAATTTCCAAAGCAGGTATGTTCAATACACGGTGCATTCTTCGCCCTTACTCTGAGATCATTGGCGTACGCCTCAGACCGTTTGACGCCTCCGAGATTGGCGACGTCAGGTGGTGGCTTTGCCAAATGTTACTCTTGGGAGGATAAATATGGAAATCAGTAGAGAAGCGGATACGCTGCGGGCGCTTTATCAGAATTGGACCGATCAGATGGTCGAGAACCCAGACCTGACGATCGCGAACTTGCGCAGCATGTTCGATGAATGGGGGCAGCCTGCTCTAGAGCCGGAAAACGTTAGCTACAAAAGCGATCATATCGGAGGAGTCGAGGCTATCTGGGCACTGCCTGTCGGGGCCGATACCTCGCGTGTAATTGTTTACACTCATGGTGGCGGCTTTGCCGTCGGCTCAGCCGATAGTCATCGGAAAATGGCAGGGCACCTCGCTAAGGTGCTTGGGGTTACGTCGGTGATCCTGCACTATCGACGCGCACCCGAGCACCCATTTCCGGCGCAGATCGAAGATGCGGTAGCCGCGTACACAGCATTGCTGGATAAGGGCTTCAAGGCAAGAAATATTCTGACCGCTGGCGACAGTGCTGGCGGCAATCTTGCCATCGCCAGCGTGCTGAAATTTCGCGAACTTGGGCTGCCACTGCCCGGAGCGGTCATCGCATATTCGCCCTGGCTAGACATGGCGATGCGCGGGGAAACACTGGAAACCAACGCGGAAACCGATGCGCTAGTCGGGAAACCGATTCTCGAAGCGATGGCGGGAATGTTCCTCGGTGAAGGCACTGATCAGCTAAATCCGTTGGCCAACCCTCTGGAGAACGATTTCACCGGTTACCCGCCGCTTTATATCAATGCCGGAGGGGCTGAGACGCTTAGGAGCGATGCCGAGCGGTTGCACGAAAAGGCCAAGGCACAGGGCGTAAATGTGACCCTGTCTATCGTCGAAGGCATGCAGCATGTCTTTCCCGCGCTTTCGGGACGCGCGCCCGAGGCGAACGAGGAACTTGGTCGCATCGCCGCATGGTATCAGGCCCTCTGACACCTGTACTCGCACTGCATTGCGGTGCGGTGCGGTGCGGTGCGAGAGAAACCCCTACGACACATTCATCTGCCATCTCACCCGCAAACTGCGGGGCGGAGCAGTCTTACTCTGGGAGGAGTGACATGAACATTCAGACTGAGATTACTAAAACATCCGGAGCGGATTACGACGCAGTCGTCATTGGCGCGGGCTTCGGCGGGCTTTACGCCGTCCACAAACTTCGCAACGAGCAGGGACTGAACGTCCGGGGCTATGACAGCGCCAGTGACGTTGGCGGCACCTGGTGGTGGAACCGATATCCCGGTGCGCTGTCGGACACGGAAAGCTATGTCTACCGCTATTCTTTTGACAAAGAGTTGCTTCAAAAAGGCCGCTGGAAAACGCGGTATCTGACCCAGCCCGAGATCCTCGAATACATGAACGAGGTGGCGGATCATCTCGATCTCCGACGCAGCTACAAGTTCGACACCAAGGTGGACGGCGCGCACTATAATGAAAAAACCGGTCTCTGGAACGTGATCACTGATAGTGGTGAGACAGTTACCGCCAAATACCTTGTCACTGGCCTCGGTCTCTTGTCCGCAACGAATGTTCCAAAATTCAAGGGCATCGATGATTTCAAAGGCCGTATCTTACACACAGGTGCCTGGCCCGACGGCGTGGACTTGAGCAACAAACGCGTGGGCATTATTGGCACTGGCTCGACCGGTGTGCAGGTTATTACAGCAACGGCACCAGTTGCAAAACACCTGACTGTTTTTCAGCGCTCTGCACAATATGTCGTGCCGATTGGGAACACCCCGCAAGACGATGCTACCATCGCAGAGCAAAAGGCAAACTACGATAGTATCTGGAATCAAGTGAAGAATTCTGTTGTGGCCTTCGGCTTCGAAGAAAGCGTCAAGCCCGCCGAAACCGCCTCCCCCGAAGAACGGGAGCGGGTCTTCGAAGCCGCCTGGCAGCGCGGCGGTGGTTTCTATTTCATGTTTGGCACCTTTTGCGATATTGCGACCAGCCAAGTGGCCAATGATGCGGCCGCTGACTTCATCAAGGGCAAAATCAAGAAAATCGTGAAGGACCCCAAGGTCGCAGAGAAACTGACGCCGAAGGACCTTTACGCCAAGCGCCCGCTTTGCGGAAACAACTATTACGAGGTCTACAACCGAGACAACGTGACCCTCGCCGACGTTAAGGCCGATCCGATCGCAGAGTTCACTCCGAACGGCATACGTCTCGAAAGCGGCGAGGAGCATGAGCTTGACATCGTAATCTTTGCCACTGGCTTCGATGCGGTCGACGGCAATTACGTCAAAATGGACCTCCGCGGACGCGGAGGCGTGACCATGCGCGACACTTGGAAGGAAGGCCCGCTCGGTTACCTCGGCATGATGGAGGTCGACTTCCCGAACTTCTTCATGATCCTTGGCCCTAATGGCCCCTTCACCAACCTGCCCCCCAGCATTGAGACGCAAGTCGAATGGATCGCTGACACGATTTGCACGGTGGAAGAAGAGGGGGTTCGAAATGTGGAGCCAACCGTGGAAGCGCGCGATGCTTGGGTTCGCACCTGTCGTGAAATCGCCGACATGACACTCTTCCCCAAAGCTGAAAGCTGGATCTTCGGCGCAAATATCCCCGGAAAGAAGAATGCAGTAATGTTCTACATGGCCGGGATTGGCAATTACCGAAATGCCATTAATGCAGTGAAGGAGGAAGGTTATACATCCCTGATCCGCAACCGCACTGCCGAGAAGGTGTAAAGAATTCCGCCGGGCATCAAGAATCCCCGGCGGAACCAATTAAATTTGTTCATGAAAACTAGGGAGAGAGATTTGGGAAGGGTATTCGGAAAAGTCGCACTGGTAACAGGTGGAGCGATGGGCATGGGAAAAGCCCATTGTGAAACGCTGGCACGTGAAGGTGCGCATGTATTTGTAACCGACCGTGACACGGAAGCGGCTGAAAGCGTAGTGAAAGGTATCATTGAAGCCGGAGGGAAGGCGGAATTCATTCAACATGACGTGACGCTTGAAGAAGATTGGAAGAATGTCATCTCTACGGTGCAATCAAGTGCTGGTCGGCTTGATGTGCTAGTGAACAACGCTGGCATTCTCATTCTTAAGCCGCTCCACGAAACCTCGCCTGACGAATTTGACATGACGTTCAACGTCAATGTACGCGGTATTTATCTCGGCATCCGAGCCGCGGTTCCATTGATGAAAGAGGCCGAAAAGGCATCTATTATCAATATTTCTTCAATCTATGGGATTGTTGGAGCCGCTTCGGCGGGAGCCTACATTGGATCCAAAGGCGCCGTACGGATGTTGACGAAATCCTGCGCAGTCGACCTGGCTGAAAGTGGCATACGCGTGAATTCGATCCATCCCGGTGTCATCGATACTCCCATGACAAAAGATCTGCTACACGCCGACGAAGTTACCCGGCAGGCAATTCTGGGGGCGACGCTGCTCAAGCGACCAAGCAAACCTGAAGAGGTTTCGAATGCGGTCCTGTTCCTCGCATCGGATGAGTCATCGTTCGTTCACGGAGCAGAGATTGTAGTAGATGGCGGTTATACTGCGAATTGACAGGGACCCATCCCGAGTAACGGCTCGGAATCCGGGCCGTTACCACCATTGCAAATTTTGAAAACGATAAAAGCCAATGAAAATAATTGCTCCTATAAAACGCCTAATTGACCACAACGTGAAGGTTCGCGTTAAGGCGGACGGGAGCGGAGTTGATCTCGCGAATGTGAAGATGTCGATGAACCCGTTCGACGAGATTGCGGTCGAAGAGGCGATCCGGCTGAAGGAAGCGGGCAAGGCGGACGAGGTTGTCGTCGTCTCGATCGGCGTGAAGCAGGCGCAGGAAACGCTGCGCACGGCGCTGGCGATGGGCGCGGACCGGGCGATCCTGGTTGTGGCCGCCGATGACGTGCACCAGGACATCGAGCCGCTGGCGGTGGCCAAGATCCTGAAGGCCGTGATCGACGCCGAGGCGCCGGGCCTGGTGATCGCGGGCAAGCAGGCGATCGACAATGACATGAACGCCACCGGCCAGATGCTGGCGGCGCTGCTGGGCTGGGGCCAGGCGACCTATGCCTCCGAGGTCGGGATCGAAGGCGATCATGCCGTCGTGACCCGCGAAGTGGATGGCGGGTTGCAGACGATCAAGGTCAAGCTGCCGGCGATCGTCACCGCCGATTTGCGCCTGAACGAGCCGCGCTATGCCTCGCTGCCCAACATCATGAAGGCCAAGAAGAAGCCGCTGGATGAGAAGACCGCCGCCGATTACGGCGTCGATGTCACCCCGCGCCTGGAGATTGTGAAAACCGCCGAGCCCGCCGCACGGTCGGCAGGCGAGATGGTCGGCTCGGTCGACGAGCTGGTGTCGAAACTGAAAGAAAAGGGGATCGTGTAATGGCTGTTCTTCTCCTTGCAGAAATCGCCGGTGGCGCGCTGGCGCTGGACGCCACCGCCAAGGCGGTGACCGCTGCCAAATCGCTGGGCGATGTGACCGTTCTGGTTGCGGGCCCTGCTGCTGCGGGTCAGGCCGCGTCGCAGATCGACGGCGTGGCGAAGGTTGTGGTCGCGGATGACGCGGCCTACGCCAACGGCCTGGCCGAGCCGGTCGCCGATCTGGTGGTCAGCCTGGCAGGCAATTATGAACATATCGTTGCTCCCTCCACGGCAAGCGCGAAAAACATCCTGCCGCGCGTTGCGGCGCTGCTGGATGTGATGGTTCTGTCGGACGTGACGGCCATCCTGGACGGGTCCACGTTCGAGCGCCCGATCTACGCGGGCAACGCGATGCAGACGGTAAAGTCCAACGATTCCAAGAAGTTACTGACCGTCCGCACCACCGCCTTCGACGCGGCTGGCCAGGGTGGCTCGGCCGCCGTCGAGGCCATCGCAGCAGCCGGCAACGCGGGCCTGAGCGCCTGGGTCGAGGACAAGGTCGCGGCGTCGGATCGTCCGGAACTGACCTCGGCCAAGGTCGTGGTCTCGGGCGGGCGCGGCGTCGGTTCCGAGGAAAATTTCGCGATTATTGAAGCACTTGCGGACAAACTGGGTGCTGCCGTCGGCGCCTCGCGCGCGGCTGTGGACTCTGGGTTCGCACCGAACGACTGGCAGGTCGGCCAGACCGGCAAGGTCGTGGCGCCCGAGCTGTATATCGCGGTCGGGATTTCCGGGGCAATTCAACACCTTGCGGGGATGAAGGACAGTAAGGTCATCGTCGCCATCAACAAGGACGAAGAGGCCCCCATCTTCCAAATCGCCGATTACGGCCTCGTCGCAGACCTCTTCGACGCAGTCCCGGACCTGACAAAGGCACTCAAAGAATGACAAACGTCTATATCTGCGATTACATCCGCACACCAATCGGTCGCTATGGCGGCGCGCTTTCTTCTGTGCGAGCCGACGATCTTGGCGCAATCCCACTCAGGGCCTTGGCCAGCCGAAACCCGGGGCTAGATCTAGCGACCATTGACGAAGTGATTTTTGGCTGCGCCAACCAAGCGGGAGAGGACAACCGTAATGTTGCTCGCATGTCGCTTCTACTAGCTGGATTTCCGGATTGTGTACCGGGGACAACAATGAATCGGTTGTGCGGGTCGGGCATGGATGCGATAATCACGGCCGCCCGCGCTATCAAATCAGGAGAGGCCGATCTCATTGTCGCAGGTGGTGTGGAAAGCATGTCGCGTGCTCCGTTTGTGATGCCAAAAGCTACAACAGTATTCTCGCGCGAGAATAGTGTGGAAGACACCACCATCGGCTGGCGCTTCGTCAATAGACTGATGAAGAGCCAATACGGCGTCGACAGTATGCCTGAAACGGCCGAAAACGTGGCTGAAGTCTTCGGCATCAACCGCGCCGACCAAGATGCTTTCGCCCTACATTCCCAGCAAAAGGCGAGCGTTGCTATGGCGAACGGTCGTTTGGCCCGTGAAATTGTCCCGGTAGAGATTCCTCAGCGAAAGGGGGAGCCAAAGATCGTCGTACAGGATGAACACCCTCGCGCGAGTACGACTTTGGAAGCGCTCGCCCAACTGAAAACTTTCGTAAAAGCGGATGGCACGGTAACCGCAGGGAATTCTTCAGGCGTGAACGATGGTGCCGCAGCATTGATCCTTGCCACCAGCGACGTCGCAAAAAAATTTGGCCTCACGCCGGTCGCAAGGGTCTTGGGCGGCGCAACCGCCGGCGTTGCACCGCGCATCATGGGTTTCGGGCCGGCACCGGCGTCGAAAAAGCTGATGGCGCGACTTGGACTGAAACAAGAAGACTTCTCGGTGATCGAACTTAACGAAGCCTTTGCTTCGCAGGGTCTGGCCACACTACGGCACCTGGGGATCGCGGATGATGATGCCCGCGTGAACCCAAACGGCGGCGCTATTGCTCTCGGCCATCCGCTTGGCATGTCGGGTGCCCGCATCACCGGCTCAGCGATGCTGGACCTCAAACCTGGAGAAAAGTCGTTGTCGACCATGTGTATTGGCGTGGGACAGGGAATTGCAATCGCACTCGAAGCTGTCTGAGGTGCCGTGACAGCCTAAAAATTACCATAATCATGATTACGCGATTATTGGTCGACCCCAAATTTTCCGTGTAGAATTCGCCCTCTACCACCTCCCTGTGGGCGATACCCTGGCGGTACCGGAACCTCTCTCCGGTGCCGCCCTTTCCTGAAAGAACGATTGAACGGCCCATAATGTTTGCGAGACGGATCATCACGTGACCTGCGTTTCGGCAGGCATTCCATTCCGGCGATCTCGCGCCATCCCAAGATTTCTTCTCTGCGCCTCCGAATGTAACATATATCGCGTGGCGATATTTCGCGCACCGTGTCCGTTTCGCGGGCATGAACTTGCGGGACCGTGTAGCACTGAACATCCAGGAATTGAGACGCGCCCGCGGCCTCAGCCAGGAGGAGCTTGCTCATCGGGCCGATGTGAGCCGCGGCCATATGGGCAAGGTCGAGAACGCCAAGTTCGCGGCCTCGCTCGACCTTCTCGAACGCATCGCCCGGGCGCTCAATGTCGACCCCGAAGTACTCTTCGCGAGGCGCTAGTGCGCTTCCTGAGGCTTTGATCCTGTCCCCCAACGCGAGGACATAACGGCAAGAACGGTACGAGTGGCGCGGGTACATGGCGAAGAGAAAGACAGGCTGGCCTTTCCAGGAAGGGTTTCTGAACGACGGAACACAGGAGATCCACCTGTTCACCGATTACCGTTGGAATAATGGCTCGGTGAGTCGCCGCTGGCATGTCGATCCAGAACGTTTTGATGCAGACCGTGCCGACCTGCGCCCAGTCTCCCTGAAGGCATCGGACAGTTCGGATCAGTAGGAAAACCACTCCGAATGGCCCATGTTGCCCTCAAAGTCACCGAACTCGACCATGATGCTGCGGGCATAAAAGTGCCATAAGCCTCCGCCCGACGGATAGGCGATCTCCTGCCCGCTTTCCGAGACGAATGTCGCGGGCCAGGGGGTGTGGGAGCCGTAGACCCGCTGGATGTAGCGGCAGGTCCGGTTTTCGCGATCGCAGGAGCGGATCGACCAGTCCCACTGGCGCGGTTCGTCGCGCGGCTCGTAGGAGCGCCCGGTGAACCAGATCACATGAGTGCGGTTCAGCCATTCATACTCCGGCAAGTTTGTATCGAGCTCGCCCTCTCCGCCGGGCCCACCCAGCTCGACCGGCACATGGGCAAAGGTGCAGACCCCGAAAGGCGGCAGGCTCGGCCAGGGTGTGATCCGACGAATCATCGTGCGATAGGCCCGCGCGCAGACGGCACTCGGTGGGAAACCACCCGCCATGCAGAGCATGATGGCGCAGTCGATATCATAGGCCTGCGCCTTCACCGGCACCCCAAGAGCACCAAACACCCCGATTATCGCCGCCATCGCCTGCCGTTTCATGTCACTCTCCCGCAAAAGTTGCAGCAACTATCGTGCAATTTGTTTTTTTATGCAATCTGTCGTATTGACTCTATATGTCTTTATGGCCTTAGTGTCGTGAAGTAGAAGGGCTCTCGTGGGGAGAGTCCGAACATGCCGATAGCGCGCAACCAGATCCTGATCACCATCGATGGTGTGAAAGACCTTCAAGAAGAAGGCATCGCGTTCCGCTGCCGGTATGAACTCGTAGGGTTCACGGACGATGGCAAGCCGCGCTACCAGTGCATCTACCTGCGCGCGGGCGAGCCGGAAGCCATTCTGGTCTCGACCCGGATCACCCCACACGGACCTGAGCCGCGGTATTTCAACATATGGCCGGGGCTCTTCAAACATCATCTCGAGTTCGGTGACGGGCGCGATCTGCGCTTTGGTCCTGACTACAGCATCACCCTCGAGGAGCGCGGCTGACGTCATCGCCTTCGGTCGCGACGGCACGGCCCGGACCTCGGGCTGGACTTTCCACGGCGCGAGGCCTGCCTGGGCGGGGCTGGATGATAGCGCTGAGGCCGAAGTGGTTCTGGCCTCGCTGGTCGCCACGCCGCCGTCCGGACGCGACGACATCCTCTCCCTGATCCGGACGACTGCTGATCGCCATCAGGGGAACCGTGCCCTGCGCCGAGCTGGTCTGAGTGCCGACGACTGGCAGTTCCTGTTCCGAGCACTGGTCGAGGCCGAAAGCAGCTACAACCCAACTGCCGTCAGCCCCAAGGGTGCCTATGGTCTTGGCCAGCTGATGCCAGACACGGCCCGTGCCCTCGGGGTCGATCCGCGCAATCCGTCCCAGAACCTCGATGGCGCGGCGCGCTATCTGCTCGGGCAGCTCGCCATGTTCAAGGACATCGACCTGGCGCTGGCAGCCTATAATGCCGGGCCGCACCGGGTGGTCGAGTATTCCGGCATCCCGCCTTTCACCGAGACCCGCGAGTATATCGCGCGCATCCATCGGATCCGGTCCCGGCTGGCAGGCCCTCCCGTTTCCGCTCCGGACATCCGCGTCGCAGACGATGTTCCAGCCCACGCGCCCGTCCACATCGATCTTCAGTAAAACAAGGGAACCTCGCATGCTTCGACATCGCCTCAGCCGCCTCTTGCCTGCCGCCACAACCCTGGCGGCTTTCGCAACGCCCGCCCTCGCGCAGGACTTGTCACCCATCCAAACCATGCTGGAAACCGTCGAGGCCGCGCTGACCGGTCCGATCGGGATCGCGGTCGCGACGCTCGCGGTCATCGGCACCGGTTTCATGTGCATGATGGGACGGCTCAACTGGGGCTGGTTCGCCTCGGTCATCATCGGGATCGTGCTGATCTTCTCGGCCGGCACCATCGTCGACGGCTTCTCCTGAGGTTGGAGAATAGAGTTGGCAGAACGATCTCCCCTCTTTCTGGGCCTCGCCCGTCCGCCCAAGTATCTGGGCTTGCCCGTCGGATACCTCGTGGTTCTGGCGACCGGGGTCGTTCTGCCGTTTATCTGGACGAAGTCGATGGTCTTCTTCCTGATTGGTCTCATCGCCTATCCGATCCTCTGGTTCGTCGCTGACCGCGAACCGCATTTCTTCGAGGTTCTGCGCGTCTCCTATGGATCGGTGCGCCCGACGAAGAACCGGGCCCTGCATGGAGGCGACAGCTTTGGCGCTTGATGCAGGCACCCTTTCCACTCACGGAACCGCGCTTCTTCAGGCCGGCGGCGGGAACTTCGCGCGAGAGAGTTATCTCGCCGAACACCTGCCGTATTTCGCGCTCGCGGATGACGATGTGATGGTGCTGCGCGAGGGCGACCTTATGGCGACCCTGCGCCTTGATGGCCTCAATCCGATGACCAGCGAGGATGCCCGGCTCGACGCGCTCAAACGCGCGGTCGCCGCCATCGTCGCCCAGACCGGCAACGCCTTCGGTTTCTACATCCACCGGATCTCCGTACCGCAGGATCTCGGGATGCGCCCCATCGAGGGCGATAGCTTTGCCGCCGCGATCGACGCGCGCTGGCAGGCCCATGTCAAGGACATGCGCCCGGCCAAGCGCCAGCTCTATCTCAGCGTCATCCGGCGCCCCGACATCTCGGCCCGCATTCCGCTCCTGCGCGCGTTGGCCCGCAAGGCCTGGGTCAAGGACCGCGCGACCCGGATGCAGGAGCTGAACGAGGTCGTGGGCTTTTTCGAGGTGGCGCTCTCCTCGGCCAACCCTGTGCGCCTGACCCGCAAGGGCGGTGAATGGCTGGGCTACCTCAACACGCTGAACGCGGGGGCATTCTCTCCCATTGCCTTCGGGCAAAGCGCCCTGCCCCTTTCACATACCTTGAGCAATTGCCGCGCCACCTTCGACGGCGACGTCGTCACCTTGGCCGACGCTGTGACAGGCGCGGTCAAATACGGCGCGCTCTTTTCGATGAAAACCTATCCGGCCCTCACCGACGTTACGCTGCTCGACGCCCTCGACCTTCCCCTCGACATCGTGCTGACGAATTCTTTCAGCCCGATCCCGAACAACATCATGGCCGAACGCATTCAACGCATCATCCGTCAGATGCATGCCTCCGACGATGCCGCCGTCTCCCTGCGGGAACAGCTCGGCCAAGCCGCCGACGATCAGGAGGCGGGCCGCATTGCCTTCGGGGACCATCACCTCTCCATCGCGGTCTATGCGCCAGATCGCGACACGCTCGAGCGCGCCGCCGCCCAGATCAAGCGCGTCGGTCAGGAGATCATGTCGGTGATCGTCCGCGAGACCATGGCGCTGAAAGCCACCTACTTCGCGCAATCCCCCGGCAATTTCGGCTACCGCGCCCGCAAGACGCCGATCTCCTCGATCAACTTCGCCGACTTCGCAGCCCTCCATGGCAGCGTCGAGGGGCGCGGCCCAGACCAGTCGCCATGGGGTCAGACCATCTCGGTCCTGCCCACGGTCGGCACCTCGGGCTATCGCTTCAATTTCCATGAGGCGGGCACCCCGGGTAAGGAACCCACGGTCGGCCACACCCTCGTCTTGGGTCGCACCGGCACAGGCAAGACGCTGACCACCGCCTTCCTCGCGGCACAGGCGCAGCGGGTCGGCGCGCGGCTCTTCTTCTTCGATAAAGATCGCGGCCTCGAGATGGCCGTGCGCGCCCTCGGTGGCCGCTATAACGAGATCCGCGCGGGCGTGCCCACGGGCCTGAACCCGCTCGATACCGAAATCGACGAACGTGGCCGCGCCTGGCTCTCGGATTGGCTTGCGACACTTCTCACACGCAACGGAACCCTCACCGGCGAGCAGTCACGACACATCCAAAGCGCGGTCTCGCAAAATGCCCATGCCGAGGGCTCGCTCCGGCGCTTCGCGAGTTTCGAGACCCTGTTTCAGTCGCTCGATGACGATGGCGAGCTACAGTCCCGCGTCGCCGAATGGGCCCCGGGCGGGCGCTATGGCTGGGTCTTCGACGAGCCGGAACAGGGTCGCGGCCTCAAGATGTCCGGCGACATCCTCGGCTTCGACATGACCGAAATCCTCGACATGACCACCGAGCGCATGGCGGTGCTCTCCTATGTCTTTCGTCAGATCGAACGGCTGGTGGAAGACCGCCGCCCCACCATCATCGTGCTCGACGAGGCCTGGAAGCTCTTGGACGATCCCTACTTCGGGGCGCGGCTCGAGAACTGGCTGGTCACGTTGCGCAAGATGAACTGCGTCGTGATCATGATGACGCAGTATCCGAGCCAGCTGCGGGAGTCCCGCGTCGGCAAGACCATCGTCGAGACGGTCCCGACCCAGATCCTCTTCCCGAACGACCGTGCCACCATCTCGGATTACGACTTCCTGCGCGTGAACGCCAAGGAGGCGGCCCTCCTTGTCCAACCCACCATCGGGCAGCGTATCGCGCTTGTTCGCTCGGCGGGCGACAGCGTCTTCGTCGATGCGGACCTGTCAGCGCTTGGCAGCCTCCTCCCCATCCTTGGCGGCGGCGCCACCGGAGAGGCGCGCGTACCCGCCGATTGGCGCACCAGCCCTGATTTCTGGAGACATGTGATATGAGCTTGAAACCCCTCCTCGCGCTTTGCGCCGCCGCAAGCCTGCTCGCCGCTTGCGAGAAATACACCGAGAAGACCTCGCCCTGCTTCGGGCGCGATGGCGAACCGCAGGTGACGCGGTCCGCCCTCTCCTTCTCGACCATGGGCGCTCCGGTCCAGCAGGCCGCCAAGCCAGACTGCAGCTTCGAGCCCCTGCCCCGTCCTGAATGAGCCGCGCCGCGATCATATCCGCCGGGCTCTGCCTCGGCCTCAGCGCCCTGCCTGCGCATGCCCAGGGCGTGCCGACACAGGACAATTCCGCGATCGGTCGCGCCATCGCCCGGGTGAGGGCATTGGCCGAGGATCTAAGCGTCCAGCAGGACAAGGATCGGACCGAGTCCACGCTGGCGGATGTGCAGGCCGACCAGCTGCGCGTCCTCGAGGAAATGACCGCTGCCATTACCGGGCCTGGCTTCGACATCCGTGCGCTCGAGGGCAATGCGGATTTCGGGGTGGCGGCGGTCTATCCCAATACCGATCCAAGCCCGATGAACAGCCGCCTCTTCGGCGAGGGCCGCGAGACGGTCGAGATGATGATCGTCGAGGTCGCCGGCGAGTTCGCAGGCGCGCCCGGTGTGGCCCGCGCCGGTCTCTCGGCCACCCAGTGGCGCTGCCTCTTCCAGGCTCTGATTAAACAGGAGAGTCGCTTCAACGTCGCCGCTGAAAGCCCGGTCGGGGCTTATGGCCTGACCCAGCTCATGCCTGGCACCGCCTCCGATCTCGGCGTCGACCGCTATGACGTGAAAGACAACCTCCGCGGCGGCGCGCGCTATATCACCACCCAGCTCAACCGCTTCGGCAACATACCCCATGCGCTCGCGGCCTATAACGCGGGGCCGGGTCGGGTCATCGAATACGGGGGCGTGCCGCCCTTTGCCGAGACCCAAGGCTATGTGCGCAACATCTCGAAATTCTACAACGAATACCTCGCTGTGGTGGGCGGTGCCGACGCGCTTGGCACGCTCTCGCCCTCGGATTTTGCGCTCGCCGAATATGCCAGCATCTCCGAGGCGGGCGTCTATTACGCCGCCGACAGTTCGGCAACGACCGAGCAAGTGATCAACCGCCTCCGCGCGATCATCCTGCAGATCGATGCGCAACCCAATGCCAAGGCGGCCTGGGAACTCAACACCTACGCCAAGGCCGAGATTGGCCGCATCCTCAACCTTCGCGTCCGGCTGATGGCCGCCAACCAGCAGCGCGAGGCGGTCTATGCGCAGCACCTCGTCGCAGACCGGTTGGCGGAGCGCGACTTCATGCAGATGGGAGTTCCCGAATGAGACAGCTTCTCCTGACCGTGGCCGCGGTCGCCACACTCGGGTTTACCTCGCCCGCAACGGCCCAGGGCGTCCCAACCTTTGATGGCTCGCAGCTTGGTCAACTCGTGGCGCAGCTCGAACACATGGCCGAGGACCTGAATGTCCAGATGCAGCAGCTCGCCACAATGCGGCTGGAACTGGAAACCCAGCTCTCGCAGCTCACGAACCTCGAGGCGCAACTGACCTCGCTCATTGAAGGCAGCGGGCTCGGAGAACTCTTCGCCACGGTCGAAGAATTCCGAGCGCTGCGCGGCAAGCTGGTGGCGCCCCTCAATACCGCACAATCGCTGGCAAGCGGCGATTTTCTCAGCGGCTTCAATCCGGGTGCAGAACTCTCGGCCTCGGTCGAACGGGTGCTTTCGGGCAGCGGGTTTACTTCGGAACGCCTGAGCACGCTTTCTGGCTCGGATGAGCCCGCCGATAACCGCATCGCCGCTTCCGCCGGGGCCAGCGCCATGCTCTCCGTCGCGGCACAGGAAAGCCACGAAGAAGCGGGCCAAAGCCTTGAGCGGCTCGAGACCATGGTCGGGCTCATCGACGATCAGGACGGGCTGAAGGCTGCCGTCGATCTCAACACCCGCGTCACCGCCGAGCTTGGCATCATCCTGACCCAGATTTGGCGGCTGGAAGCGGCGCAAGGCGTGAGTGCCGGCCAGCTTGGCGTTGTCGATGCCGCGACCCTCGCGGATGAGCGCAAGTTCCGCTCGATGGCGGTGGATCCATGAGGCAAACCATGACCCGCAGCTTGGCTCCAGGCCGGGCGCTCGGTCTCGCCGCCCTTGTCTTGAGCATCCTGCACAATGCTGCGTCGGCCCAGACCCCGAGCACGAACCCTTCCGGCGACACGCCCTTCAACTCGATGGCCATCGCGCGGGATCAAACGGATGAATGTCGTGTTCCGAAACCCCCTACCGATCTGGCCGAAACCGCCTATCTGCGCAATGGCTACCGCGCGATCTTGCGCATCCTGATTGCCGAAGAGGCGCTCGCTTCGGAAACCTGCACCTGCCTGCTGGATCAGTTCGCCTGGGATCAGGCGCTTGCCGCCCTGCCCCGGTTCCAGACCTCGGACAACCCGCGCCTGCCCTTCAACGTGCTCGAGCTCTACGCCAAGGCGGACGCGCTCGAGGCGCAAGTTGTGGAGGCCTGTGCGGAGTAAATGGGGGTCATTCGCGACATCCTTGGCCAAGTCGACGCCGCGGTGAACACCGTGGCGCAGGACGGCTTTATCTCCTCGGCGGCCTCGGTCGGTAATGTCATCTCGGCGGGCGCGACGCTCCTTGTCGTGCTCCTCGGGATCAACGCGGTCATGCAGCTCCGCCCCCTGCCCTTCGGAACCGGGTTTGCCTTCGGGATGAAAGTGGCCCTGGTCGGGATCTTCGCGCAGAGTTGGGATAATTTCAGCGTCATCTATGACATCGTCACGCGCGTGCCCGACTCCGTGGGCGCCTCGATCCTGGCGCTTACCGGCTCGGGCGACGAGGCAGGGGTCTATGAGAGCCTCGACAATATGGTCGCCCGCATCACCGCCTATGGCGATACGATCGGCGACCGCGCGGGCTGGGTCTTCGGCGCGGTTCTGGGTGCCATCTTCTTCGTCCTCTCCGCCGTCTTCGCCGCCGTCACCGCAGGGATCATCGCCTTCGCCCGCATCGTCTTCGCGCTGATGATCGTCATCGCCCCCTTCATGATCGTGACCTCGCTGTTCAAACCGACCCAGTCCCTCTTCGAGGCCTGGACCCGCGCCACCATTGGCTACGCGCTCATGCCGGTCGCCGCAGCAGGCGCCGCGGGCATCATCGTCGCCATCGCCGAAGCGATCGGGGACGCCTCCGCCGATCCGGGCGATGTCGAAACCGTCAGCCTGATCCTGCCCTTCCTCGTCATTCTGATCCTCAGCGCCGGGATCATGGCCTCGGTGCCCTACATCGCCTCCAATCTCACCGGTGTCGTCGGCATCGCGTCCAATGCCGTCGGTCTCACGGGCCTTGCGCGCCAGGGGTTCGTGAACACACGGGAGTATGGCGCGGGCGCAACCTCGCGCCTCGTCACCGGCAAGTCCCCGCATGAGCTGAACCAGATGGCCAATGCGGGTGTGGTGAAGACCGGCGAGCTGATCCGGCAAAGCCCCGGCGCGCTTCTCTCCGCCGCCAAGGCCTTCCGCAAACCCTGATGTGAAAGACGACGACTTTGAAGAAGCTTGTGACCAGTTCCTCCGCGCCTGACCGCGACGCTTTCGAGGCGGATTTCATCTACGGGCCAAGACGGCGTGAGCGTTTCGCCTGGTTCGTTGCGGCGGCAGGCGTGCTGGTTGGTGTTGCCGGCATGGTCGCGGGCGCGAGCCTCTTTCCACTCAAATCGACCGAGACCTTCGTCGTCGTGGTCGACAAGGAAACCGGAGAGATGGACCGGGTCGCCGCCGTACAGGCGCTGACGCTTTCCGAGAGCGACGCCATCATCCAGGCCAATCTCGTGGCCTATGTCGATGATCGGGAAACCTATGACCTGACCGATGGCGAGCAGCGTATCAACTCGGTGCTCAACCGTTCCGATGGCGATGCCGCCCGCACGCTGCGCGATCTCTGGTCCTCGACCAACGAAGACTACCCGATCACCGTCTATGGCCGCGACGCCAAGATCGAGGTGGTGATCAAGTCCGTGAACCAGATCGAGCGCGGCGTGGCCCAGGTCCGCTTCACCCGCACGCTGCGCCGTCCCCGCGACACCCGCACCGTCACCCGGTCCTATGTCGCTACCGTTGGTTATGACTTCCAACCTGAAACCCGCCAGCGCCTTCAGGACGTCTGGGCCAACCCCTTGGGCTTCGTGGTGACCTCCTACCGCGTCGACGCCGAGACTCTGGAGAACTGACCAAGATGAAATCTCTGCCCGCGCTTTTCCTGGCGCTTGCCCTTCCTGTTGCCGCAAACGCCGAGGCCACGCCGCAAGGCGGCCCGCTCGACATCCGCATCCGCACCGCCGTCTATAGTGAAAACCAGGTCTATCGGATCGAAACCGATCTGAGGCATTCGACCACGATCCATTTCGGGGCGGGCGAGCGCTTCGAGGCCGTGATCGTCGGCGACACCGAAAGCTTCCAGGTCGATCCGATCCCAGAGCTTGGCAATGTGCTGACCATCAAACCGCATGTGGCCAATGCCTCCACCAACATGACGGTGATCACCAACCGACGCACCTATTCCTTCCACCTGCGCGAAGGCTCGATCCCGAACCGCACCGGCATGTTCTTCGAAGTCCGCTTCCGCTACCCCGATGAGGAACGTCGAGCGACGGCGGCTACCCAGCCCAAAGGCTTTGAGGCGCCCCGCAACTACAACTACCGCGTCTCGGGCGAAGGTGATTTCCGCCCCAGCCATATCTATGACGACGGGCGCTATACCTACTTCGTCATCCCGGAAAACGGTCGCCAGCCCGCCCTCTTCAAGGCCGATGACCAGGGCCGTGAGCGCACGGTCAACTGGACCCAGCAAGGCAACACGGTCCGGGTGCTTGGGGTGAACACCTACTGGTCGCTGCGTATCGGCGATGAGGCGATCTGCGCCTGGCGCGACGAGAGCGCCATCTACGTGAGCAACTGACCATGGCCGAACAAACCCCTCCCGACCTTCAGGACCGTCTCGACCAGTTCAGCCAGCGCGGCAAGTCCAAGCCCCGCGGAAACAGCCTCGGGGTCGGCGCGCTCGCGGCCGCCCTCGCCCTTGGCGGGGCCGGGGTCGCGTATTTTCTGGCCACCGGTCTGCAGGAAGGTGACAGTGCGCTTGAGACCTCCGATGTCGAGACCTTTCAGGACCGCCGCCCCGGCTCCGGCGGGCGGCTGAAGTTTCCGCCCGACGAGACCGAGCAACGGGTCAATGACGCACTGATCGCCGTCGAGGAAGCGCTCGACGTGCCCGCCGCCCCTGCCCCGGAACCGAGCGCCGAGGTGCTGGCCGAAATCGCCAAGCTCCGCGAAGCCCTCGCCGCCAGCCAGGCTGCCCGCAACTCGGAAATCCAATCCGCTGTCGCGGACCTGCGCGAGGCCTTCGACGAGCAAAAGGCCGCGCTCGAAGCAACGCTCGCCGCAAAGGAAACCGAGCTGGCAAACCTCCAACGCCAGACCGAGACTCGCATCGAGGGGCTGCAGGCCATGCTCGATGCCGAACGGGCGCAGCGCGAGGGGCTTGAGGCCGAGCTCGATCGCGAAGGGGTGATCGCCGATCAGCGCCTTCTCGAACAACGCCGGCGTCAGGAAGAGGAGCAGCGTCTGCGCGAGGCCGAACGCATCGCCGAGGAGCTTCTGACTGCCCAGATCAAATCCCCCGCCGTGGTCTATGCGGACGGTCCACGTGGTGGTGCGAGTGGCGCGGCGGTGGCCGATCCTGCCGCCGCTGGCGCAAGTGGACCGGCCCTCTCGGGCAACGAGCAGTTCTTGCAGAGTGCGCGACCGCTCGAGGTGCAGGAGGCCGCCCGCCTCATCCATCCCGAACGCACGCTGACCCAAGGATCCGTCATCCAGGCGGCGCTGCAAACCGCTATTAACAGCGATCTGCCCGGCTCCGTTGTCGCGGTGGTCTCCGAGCCGGTGCTGGCGTTTTCCGGAGACCGGATCCTGATCCCCCGGGGCTCCCGCCTTTTTGGCCAATACCGCTCCGGGATCGAAATGCACCAGAAGCGCATCCTGATCCTTTGGACCCGCGTCCTGACCCCGGACGGCACCTCGATGGAAATCGCCGCTGTGGGCGGCGACCAGCTTGGCCGCTCGGGCCTCACTGGTCTCGTCGACACCAAGTTTGCCGAGCGCTTCGGCGGGGCGGCGCTGATTTCCGTGATCGGGGCGGCGCCTGCCGTGGCGGCGGAGAGTGCCAACAACGAGACGACAAGCATTGTCCTGGGCGATGTCAGCAGCGACCTGCAGGACGCTGTCGGGTCGGTCATCGCCGATCAGGTCTCGATCGCGCCGACGATCTATGTCGATCAGGGCGCCTCGGTCACCGTGCTCGTGGACCGGGATGTGGTGATCTACGGGGGTTCCGGTTCACAATGAAAAAGAAGCATCAGGTTTCGCGTTCGAGCCGCAGGCGAGAGGCAGCGAAACCAGGTTCAATATTACCGGAATCACCGAATTGATGGATCAGGCCTCGCCAGCCTCATACCTCGAGCGTTATCTCGACCCGTTCCGCGATCTCCTGCGGCGTGACGACGTGGTCGAGATCGCGATCAACCCCGACGGCAAGGTCTGGCTCGAGGTCGCGGGGGATGCCAGCATGCGCCACGAAGGTCAGACCGTGGATCGGACCACAGCCCTCAACATGGCCCAGACCATCGTCGGCGATGCCAAGGCCCGCGTCTCTGAAAAGAACCCCCTCGTCTCCGGCAAGGTGGAATATGCGGGCCGCCCGCTTCGGGTCCAGGTCGCCGTGCCGCCCGCCATCGATCGCGGTGCCTCGATCACCATTCGCCTCTTCGCCTCTGGCAGCATTAGGGACTACGCTCCCGCCTATCTCTTCGGCAAGGCCGTCTCGCTCGACGCCCTCCGCGCGGAGAAGATGAAAAACATCGCCAGTCTAGCGGAGGAGAACCTTGAGGCCGCGCTGCAGACTCTGGTCGAGGCGCGGCTCAACGTCCTGATCAGCGGCGGCACCTCGACCGGGAAGACCACGTTCGCCCGCCACCTCCTGACCCATGTGAGCGAGCACGAGCGGCTGATCACCATCGAAGACGCTTTTGAGCTCTTCCCCGGCCAGCCCAACACCGTCGCCCTCCTTGCCGACCGCGGTGCCGGTTCGCAACGCAGCGCCAACGCTCTCCTTCAAGCCTCCCTCCGTATGCGACCTGACCGGATCATCGTCGGCGAGCTGCGCGGTGCCGAGGCCCTGACCTACCTCGAGGCCATCAACACCGGCCATGGCGGGTCGGTTTCCACCATCCACGCGGAAACCGCAGAACTCGCAATCGATCGACTGGCGATCATGGTGCTGCAGGCCGGCACACCACTGACCTTTGCCGAGGTTCGGGAATACATCCGGAAATCCATCGATGTGATCGTCCAGCTCGGGCGGGCCGAGGGGAAGCGGGGGATTACGGAGTTCTATCTGCCGGGGTCGAGAAAACTACCGACATAGACGGCGCGATGCAGCCGTTTGCAACGCTGAACTGAACTTCCGCAAGGCGAAGTGTAGCGTTCACGCCAAAAGGAGACAGCTGACGTATTATCAACGGGCAGCGGTGACACTCCGGACCTTGGGGCGTTGAAGGAGTATCGCACAATTTCTTTGACCGCAGCGCGAAGAAAAACCTAACTATTTGAATTACGTATGATACTCTCTATGCGAGCAGCAGCGGGGTCGGCACAACCACCCTAAAACGAAAGGAGGCGACCACTGACTCAAGTACTTCCAGAAGATTTGGTTAATATAGTTTCGGGCGATCCAGAAGAGTTGGGTGTTCATCTCCAGCTTGTTAAACGGGACGTGCTCTTGAAAGATTGCGTGGCCCGTCTCCACTGTCATTGCCTGACTGTGGATGGGAACGGACGCGTCAAGCCGGAGCGTCTTGCGGAATTTATGCGCAACTCAATTATCGATTATGCCGTCCCGAAATCGCGGTTGGATGATGCGCGGGCGCGGGACGCCAGATTCAAGTCCGGAAGCGCGGTTGCAGCCCTGCACCACGAGGCAATCGGCACTTTTACGGACCTTGCCAATACTGGCGAAGGCGGCGAGATGCTGCTCTTCCTACTCGCAGAGCGCTTTCTCAAGGTTCCTCAGGTGCTCTGTAAGATGGACCTTAAGACCGACTCTCACATGCACTATCATGGTGCGGACGGCGTCTATGCTTCCGTAAACGAAAACGGCCTTCTCAAACTTTTCTGGGGCGAGTCAAAGGTGTATGGCGACCCTACAGCGGCCATAAGAGATTGCCTTTCATCACTTGCCCCTTTCCTCGTGGAGACGGACCACGAAGGCGCTGATCGCGAGCGGGATCTCGTGCTCCTCAGCGACAAAGCCGATCTCAGTGATCCGGAACTTACGGCCGCATTCCGGAAATATTTCGACCGAACCTCACCGCTATCGAACAGGGTCGAATATTGCGGGATCGCGCTTATCGCCTTCGATGCGGATTTCTATCCGAAAGATGATGCAAAAGGCATCGGGGAGGACATCCTGAAGGCGGCGAATGACGAAATGGAAAAATGGGTGAAGAATGTAAAGAACAGACTATCGGTGGAGAAACTCGACAAATTCGACATTCAGTTTTTCTGTGTGCCAGTGCCTTCGGCGGATGGGTTTCGCGCATCGTTCCTTAAGGCGCTGGGTATTAAGAAATGAAAGATACCGAACTCTTTGATTGGCTGTCGGGTGAGGCGCTTCGTGATGATATTATCAGGTTGACTCAGATCACAGTGGCGACTGAGATAACAAATCTGGACGCAATCCATGAATCCGCTGACCCAAAGAAGAGCTTTGACTGGCAGCAGCTTCTTTTGGCCGGAAGCCTTTTGGCCAGATCAACCGAACGAACGCATCAGGAGGCGGCGCTGCGGATCGCAACCGCTGCCGTCACACTCGAAACTTCGCCGGAAGTGCGGGATGCGGGGGCTGTCCTCCTCGAAAAGCTGTCCAATCGCAGGTCCGTCGAGCTGGCAATACTGCGAAACCGGATCGCTCCCGATCTTGAGGGCAGACTGGGCGTGTCGATGCGCCTTGAAGCCAACAGAAGACGTTTCGAGGACTCGATACTCCTTGAATCGAGCGGAAAATGGATAGGCGTCAACGATTTTCAGAAAGAACTATGGGCGGGCGCCTCTTCCGGCGCCGGCTGGCTTTCAGCGTCCGCGCCAACCGCGTCCGGAAAAACTTACCTCGTTTTGCAGTGGCTGCTCGATCACGTTCGCACGAGCAAGACAAAGATCGCCGTTTACCTTGCCCCAACCCGGGCTTTGGTGAGTGAGATTGAACTCAGTCTGAAGGAGCTATGTCAGTCGGACACCGGCATCGAGATCACGTCGCTACCGCTGACGGAAGTTTATTTCTCATCTACGACGGGAGACAAGAAAGCCGTCTTCGTATTCACGCAGGAGCGTTTGCACCTGCTTGTCAATCTTCTCGGGGAGGACTTCAGTGTAGACCTTCTCATTGTTGATGAAGCGCACAAGATCGGAGACAATCAGCGTGGTGTAATACTGCAGGATGCAATCGAGCGGGTGTCTCGGCAGAACCCGATGATGAAGGTCGTGTTTGTAAGTCCTTCGACACAAAATCCCGGAGAACTGCTTGAGGATGCGCCGAACGATATGCCGAAAACGTCGGTCAATACCGATATGCCAACCGTTCTGCAGAACGTGATCCTAGCCGAGCAAGTGCCTCGGAAGCCCAAGGAGTGGTCGCTGGACCTTGTCTGGGGCGATTCACCCATACCACTGGGCACGCTTAAACTGTCAAACAAGCCTGCGGGCCTGAAAAAAAGGCTGGCGTTTATCGCAGCGGCGGCAGGCGGTCGCGGCGGCACACTGGTTTACTGCAACGGCGCGGCTGAAGCGGAGGACGTCGCGCTCCTTATCAGCCAGTTGGAAGGCTCGGAGAAGACAGATGATCAGGAATTGCTGGACCTGGCTGATCTGGCCCGCAAAGGGGTCCACCGTAATTATCAGCTCGCGCCGCTGGTCGAACGTGGTGTCGCTTTTCACTATGGAAACATGCCCTCTCTCATCCGCACCGAGGTTGAGAGGCTGTTCCGCGACGGCAAGATAAGATTTCTTGCCTGCACCTCGACGCTGATTGAAGGAGTAAATCTCTCTTGCAGGACCATCGTTGTGCGCGGTCCCCGGAAGGGCCGTGGGAACCCGATGGAGCCGCACGACTTCTGGAACCTCGCGGGACGGGCCGGTCGCTGGGGAAACGAATTCCAAGGCAATATTATCTGTATCGATCCAAAGGATGAAAAAGCATGGCCCGTCGGCGTGCCGAAGCGCTCACGCTACCCGATCAAGAGAGAAACTGACGTCGTTATATCTTCCACCGATGAACTGGCTGCGTATCTTGAGAACAGAAACATCGACTCTTTGGCCGATCTTGCGCAAGGCGAAGAATTCGAACAGGTCGGGGCTTACCTCCTCAATACATATATTCGTCTTGGTACGCTTTCCGATGCCGCATTTGCGAAACGGCATTCTCCAGATGCGCTCCGGAAACTCGATAGAAGCCTCGAAGGTATTTCGGCGCTGATCAATATTACGCAGGATGTTCTAGTAAGACATCCAGGCGTCAGCGCGGTGGGCCTGCAGCGTTTGCTGGAAGCTTTTCGAAAGTACGAAGGCAATATCGAAAATCTGCTGCTCGCGCCTTCGGAAAGCGTCGATGCGTACGACAGGTACGTCACCGTCATGCGACGGATTAACGCAAATTTGTATCCTGTCTTCCTGCCAGACAGTCTCATTCCCCTGCACGCGCTCGTGGTTGTCGAGTGGCTGAAAGGATTGTCTTTGGCTGCAATTATCAGGAAGCGTATAGAGTATCAGCAACGAAACAACAGATCGTTCAAGCTTCCAGTGCTCATTCGCGAAACGATGAGCATGGTGGAAGAGACAGCAAGATTCAAGGCACCGAAGTATATTTCCGCCTATATGGATGTCCTCCGCCTGTTCTTGACTGAAGCCGAGCGCGAGGACCTGATTGATGAAGACTTTGACATCGGGATAGCGCTTGAGTTTGGCGTCTCCAGCATCACGCTTCTCTCATTAATGGAACTAGGGCTTTCCCGCATGTCTGCGGTGGCCTTGTATGAGAAGATTGCGCGCGACGATCTGGACAAGGAAGGTTGCCTGGCCTGGATTAATCAGCATGGCCCGAATTTCGCCGGGATGGACCTGCCTAACCTTATCGTCAGGGAAACGCTGCAGGTATCGGGCCTTGATGATCCGGAAGCGGGCCACGAATTCAGCGAATAGAGTAGAGAGGAAGCGATTATGCCCGCAAAGCCAGTAGAGATCGGATCGCTCTCATTCGCGAGGAAAGGAGACGCAAACGACTTTTTTAGGGATATGCTGTACAAATATGAACTGGGTGACAAGGTAACCAATGAAGACGCCGAAATACTAACGCATCTCATGCATATGCATCCCGAAGCCGCCGAAAAGATCGGCCCGGGAATTGAAAGCTTCAGTGTAAGAACGGCGGATTACGGAACGCGCTGCTTCTGGGTCAACCGCGTCGATGGAACGACAGAAAAATTCTCCTTTCGAGCGTGTTACTGATCATCAACACAGAGCTGCCATCGGCTATCGCTCATTAATTGGCTCGTATTCGAGTTTATGCTCTTCCTGGTGTGCGGTGACCTGCCACTGGGCTCTGATCCAGCCATGACTGGTGCCCGGTTGGTCTTAAGCTGCCTACGGATTCTGGACCGCCGAAAGGTGGAGGATCCGGTTGCCGAAAACAAACGCGAAATACATGCTATGCGAAATCTTCTTCTCTAAAATTCAATCTTAGTTCTGCGCCACGGCTGCCCTATACCCTCGCTGCTTTTTGCTAGCATGGAGCTTCATGAGCGCCGTGACAGCCTTGCCCTCGTCATCATGAAATTCGATCATCATCTGCCCTCGAAACCCGATACGGCCCCATTCCCGCACGAGGCATGCGCCGCCAAACAGGTCTGGTTGAACACTCATTCTATAGAAGCGCCGCATGTTGATAGACAGGTCGACCCGCTTGAGATCGACTGTCGTCGGGAACACTTCCATTTGCTGCATCGTATCCAACATATTGGGCAATCCCTTCTCATGTGTCACAATATCAGGTAGACATATGTGTTTCCACTATGTTCTAATTTTTCCCGACTCGGGCGAAACATTTCCGCTGCACTCTCTCCTAGCTTGGCAGAACTGCTGCAGGTTTAGGATTTTGACTGTACTTCGTGTTCTTGAATAGGGCGACAAATGGTAAAGAACATCTGCATATTCTCGGACGGAACCGGCCAGATGGGTGGCGCCAGGCCAGACCAACGGCTGTCGAATGTTTACAAGATGTATCGAGCCATGCGTCCCGGCCCAGATTCACCAATTAGCCCTAAGGACCAAGTGGCTTTTTACGACCCGGGCTTGGGAACAGGAGAACGCGGTGGGTTTTTCGGTCGGATCAAGCCCATCCTGGAAAGCGCCGTCGGAACTGGCATCGACCACAACATAATCGATTGCTACGAGCAGATCATCGCCCATTACGAGCCCGGCGACCGTGTGTTGCTGTTTGGGTTCTCGCGCGGGGCCTACACAGTAAGAGCACTTGCAAACGTTATGAACCTCTGCGGTGTCCCGACGCAGATGCCAGATGGTTCGCCGGTCCCGCGTTACGGCCCCGGATTGCGCAAGATCGCCAAGGACGCTGTAAAATTCGTGTATAATCACGGTGCTGGAAAACCGCGCGGACAAGATCCTTACTTCAAGAACCGTGAAGAACTCGGCAAGCGATTTCGCAAGAAGTATTCGAGCTTTCCGCTCGTAGGCGAAGAAAATCAGGGAAACGTTCAGCCAACATTCATCGGGGTCTTCGACACGGTGGCATCACTGCGAACGGCAGTTGTCCGCACCTTGGTCTGGGGCGTCACGTTCGGGGTCGGGGCGGCTTTGGCCGCAGGCGTTGCACTCGGATGGTCTTGGCTTTTGGTTGTTCCGCTTGGCGTACTTCTAGTCGCGCTTCTTTGGCAGCTAGGTTCCCTGTTGCTCGACAACTTCAAGTATTTCTCGGACGATCCCGAGCGCAAACTGAAGCTCTGGCGCCCAACCGATTGGCCGCAGATTCTCAAGACGGGTCATTTCGCGGCTTGGAACAAGCGCAACTACGACAAGTGGCTGGATCCCGATGTCCAACACGCCCGTCACGCCATGGCGATCGACGAAGACCGTGCTGACTTTCCAAGGGTTGGATGGGCATCGAAGGCGGCCGCGATTGAGACCAAAGATCGAGAGCCGAAGTGGTTGAAGCAGGTCTGGTTCCCGGGCTGTCATAGCGACATCGGTGGAAGCTATCCTGAGGCAGAGTCCCGCCTGAGCGATATCGCCCTCGATTGGATGGTCGACGAATTGAAAGACTGCGTGCCGTCGATCCAGATCAACGAGAACGTCTTGAACCGCGCCCCTGACCCTCTGGGTTTGCAGCACCGCGAAGACGCGATGGTAGCATTTGGCCCCCTCCGCATCCGCTGGAAGAAGGGAATTCGCGCAGTTGGCGACGACTTCCCGCTCCATCCTTCAGTCGAAGAGCGCATGCGAGCCAAGGCCGTCGCCCAGTGTGGCGAGGTCAAACCCTACCGACCTGCCCAATTGAAAGAGCGACGCGACTTGAAATTCTACTACGACGAATAGGGGACTAGTCGACGGCGCTCACCCTCCCAACAATTCCTCGATGAAGTCCTCCTGCCGGTCGAGCGCCGCCTTCCAATCCTTCGGCACGGCGGCTTCCCTTTCGAGCGTCTCGGGCTCGGGCTGCCCGCGTCCGGCCTCAATCGGCATCACGCTCATCGCGCGCGCTTCGCGCCGCTGCGATCGATCCCGGACAGGCGCACGTTCGGCTAGTTTCGCCTGGTCGTCTGCGCCGACCTCAAAGTCACCGCCCCAGGGCCCCACGCCCTGCACACTCGGCGGATAGGGGAACGGCTTGCCGTCCTGGCGGGCCAGCATGTCCTTGAAGAACGGATCGTCGTAATACTTGATCCGGCTAGCCTTGATAGGGTGCTGGGGCGAAGCGAGGATTATGACCTCGTCGGGATCCATGAGGCGCGCTTCCGTCTCGGAAAGTAGCGGCCGCTCTTCCAGACGCGCCGAGGTCGAGGTCGCGCCAAGGAAGCCCTTGTTGCGACCGTACATCCGGGTCACCGCCTCGCGGGTGGTGCTGCCGACCGCGGCGGAGACCTCTTTCACCGTGCGCTGGTCCCGCGGGGTGATGTAGAGCTTCAGCCCTGCCCCGTTCTCGAGACTTTCACGGCCCTCGGGCCCGTAAATCCGATCAAGCGAAGCCAGCGACTGCGCGATCATCGCGACGCGGCCGCCATAGCTTGCCAGCGAATGGATCGCCCGCTCGAGATAGGGCATCGCCCCCATCTGCTGGAATTCGTCGATCATCATCATGACCGGCCAGGGCTCGTCCGGGCCGGGCTCGTTCAGCCGGATCGAGGCGATGAGATCGGCGAACATCAGGCGCAAGAGCGGCGCCAGCGTCGCGATGTGATCCTCGGACACCGCGATGTAAAGCGACTGAGGGGTCTTCCGGAAGGTCGAGAAATCGAAGTCGCTCGCCTCGGTGGCCGAGCGCACCGCCGGGTTGTCCCATTGCTTGAGACCGGCCGTCATCAGCGCCTGAATGTTCGAGGTCAGCAGCCGCGACGAGGCTGAGGCCGCATTGGTCCAGAGCTCGCGCAGGATGTCTTCCTCGGCCTCGTCGGCATAGGTCTTGTACTGGGCGTTCTTGTATTCGCCCCCGGCGACGATCTTGTTCACCTCGCCGAGGTTCGGCGTGCCGCGTTGGATCGCCAGCAGACAGGCCGCAACGAAGATCGACTTGCCGGCCTCGGAAAAGGTGTCGAGCGTCTTGTTGTCCTTGTCGAGGAAGAGGTCTGCCAGGATCGAGACCTCGGTGAAGCGCTGCGCGAATGTCGGGGCCTTGGCAATCCGCGCAAGCGGGTTGTACCGATGCGTGGCATTGGCCCAATCAAACGGGCTGAACCGATAGACCTCGTCGCCGTTGAGCGCCCGGAGCCGCGCGGTCTTCTCGAAGTTCTCGCCCTTCACGTCCAGCACCACAACCGAGCCCGCAAAGCTCAGAAGATTCGGGATCACGAAGCCAACCCCCTTACCGGCCCGGGTCGGCGCGACCATCATCACATGCGGGATGGTGGTCGAGGAGATGAACTCAGCTTTGGACGTCGGGGCTCCGAGCTTGCCACAGACAAAGCCCTTGCCAGGCGCTTGAAGCATGTCGTTCTTCTTCAGCTCCGCCTTGGTCTGCCAGTGGGCCGAGCCATAGTCGTCCCGCTCCTTCTTCCAGGTCCAGGCAAGCGCCAGGGCGCCGAGGCCAATCGCCCCGAAGCCTACGGCGCCAAACCCCACCTTGAACGCTTCGGGATGCGCCGCTCGGGTGCCCGCGCTGGCTTTCCAGAGCGCCAGCATGTCAAAACTACCAAACCCGGTTTTCAGGGCCAGGGTCAGGTAGAAGGCGGCGACGATGGTGCCGATGACGGCGCCGCAGATCACCCCGAAGAGGAGCGCGGCCCAAAGGGGGAGTGTCTTGGTCATGGTTGTCATCTCCCCCTTAGAATTCCATCTCGTCATCGAGACCACGATCTAGTGTTTTGTTTCGGGCAAGTTCACGCCCCATTTCCTGCGCCTCTTGCTGGCCGCGCATCCGCGCCACCTCCGTCGCCTTGTCCTGCTGCAACCCGGCGGCGCGGTCGGTGAAGACTTGGTCGCCGGTCTCCTCAAACGTCATCTCGAGGAATTCCTGCGTGACGGTGATCTGGTCGAGCTTGCTCGGAAGGGCCGCGTCCAGCACCTCGTAGTTGCCGCGGCGAAGTGCAGCCAAACCCTCCTCACCCAACTCCTTGAAGAGCTCGGATTGCAGGGTCCGCTCAACCACCTCTTCCTGTTCCTCGGTGAGCTTGCCGTCCCGAAGCATGTCGGCCAGGTCCTGCAGGTAGGGATTGGGCGTCCGGTCGTCTTCGTCGATGAGGGGCAGTGTCGCCTCCTCTTCGTCCGCGAGGGTTCGGCCGATCTCGACGCCCAGTTCCTTCGCCCGCTCCATCAGTGCGTCCATCACGCCGTCGACCTTTTCGAGCGCGGCATCGAGCTGGTCGTCACTCGCGGTCTCCACGCTGAGACCGTCCTTGGCCAGCACCGCGTTCATGTCGCGCTCGACCCAGTCTTGCGCCATGCCGTAGTTGCGCGTGCCGCCGGCAGTGATCCGGGCTACCAGCTCCTCGCTGTCCATGCCCACCTCCTCGGCGCGCTCGAGCACGTAGCGCAGCCCCTCGTCATTGCCGGATTGCAGCGCCGCAATCAGCACTTCGCTGCCCGCCCCCGGCGGATAGGGTTCTTCGAGCTGCTTTCCAAACCGTGCGCGCAGCTCCGGGTCAGGCACCATCTGCGAGAGGTCCGCGATGATCGGCGCGGCCTTGGCCTCGAAGGCGGCGCGCTCGGCCGGGTCCAATTCCTCGGCCTTGAGCCTCAGCGCCTCGATCGTGCGCTCGGAATAGTCGATCGCATCACCGACGGTCTTGATGTCCTTCATGTCTATCTCTCCTTCGGTGAAGTTCCAGGGCGTGCCGGAGCCGAGACCGTCTGCCATGCCGCGCACGGCGCGCGCCATGTGACGCTGGTCCATCCGGTCCAGCAGGTCGGCGAGGTACTTGTAGTCCTTGGCGAAGCCCACCACCTGCGCCTGCGCCATGGCGGATTCCTGGGCCGTCATGACGATCTCGCGCGGAAGGCGGGCCTCTTCCTTGGCGCGGTAGATCTCCTCAATCCCGGCGGGCTTCTCGAAAATGCCGCGCTCGAGCCGGGTGGTGGCGTCGAGCGTCACGCCGTAGCCTTCAGCGATCTCGGCCTGCTTCTCGCGCATCAGCTGCGGCGACATCACGCCCTCGGCCCAGCAAGAGAACCAGGTGCCGTTTTCGACGCCGCGATTGTTCAGGATGATATGGGCATGCTTGTGCGCCCGGTCGTCATGGACCGCGAGGACATAGTCCCACTGATCGCCATATTCCCCGCTCTCGAAGAAATGCTCCGTCCAGTCCATGGCGATGTCGCACACCTGATCGACCGTCACGTCGGTCGGGAACGAGAGCAGCATGTGCGAGGTGAACCCGAGCTTGGTCGAGCCGCGCCAGGTCCCGGCCCAATCCTCGATGATGTCTTCTTTCTGCTCCTCAGAAAGCACCGCCGCATCGGTCAGCGCGTTGGTCATCGTCGAATAGGTGTATACCGCCTTGTCGTTGATGTAGGAAATCTGCGCCCCGAGGCTACACCTCGTCTTGCAGCCTCCTGCCCGGATCCGTTTGAACACCGCAGCCCGGCTCTGCCCTGAAGCCACTTTCAGCGCGTTGCGCGCCGACATGGATCCGACGCGCGAGAAACTTCGCCCCTGCCGACGCCCCGCCAGCCGCGCGTCGATCCGCGCCGCGGCCTGACCCCGGATACGCTCATCCTCCCAGAGCCGGCCCATGACCGAGGCATAGAGGGCGAGCGGATCAGCCATTCCTGACGAGCCTCAAACCTGTCACGGTCTCGCGCGGGGTGCCCTCCAGAACCGCGCCATCCGCCCCCTGCCCTTCTTCCCTTTGCGGCCACTCCTGATGACGCAGCGCTTGCGCCGCATCCTTCATCCGGCCCATCTCACGGCTCATCGACTGCGCAAGATCGAGCAGTTCGATCAGCACTGCGCGATCCGCCGCCGAGACCTCCAGCCGACCGCGATGGACCGCCTTGGCGAGCACCATGCCAGCGTCGCTCACATCCTTCGCCTGTCGCCATGCGGCGCAAAATTCGGCGACCAGATCACGGGGCACATCGAGGAAACCGCACCGTCCGCGCAGCACCGCATTGAGCGCCTGTGACCGGTTGGAAAAACCCCGTTCGCGCCACTCGGCATCGAACGCTGCAAGCTCAGACTGACTAGCCCGGAAAGCCACTGTCTCGCTCGGATCGCGCGCTGCGATCCCCTCGCCCGCCTCCTCTTTCGCGAGCCGGTTCACGTGGCGCGGAGAGATACCGAACGCCGCCGCCAGCTCCTTCGCGCTCTCGCCCGCCGTGAAGCGCCGCGCCACTTCGATGCGCTCTTCAAGCTTCAGGTTTTTCGCTGGCCTCGGCACTAGGGCGTTCTCCCGCTGCCAGAAAAAGATTGCATGCGCAGACGCGCGCGAGGCAGCGATTGCTCGCAATCGCTTTCGCGTGCGGCGGAGCATTCAGCTTTGCGGGAAACGCCCATGACAGACCCCTCGGACAAAATGTGCAAACATTGGCCATATCCTGCCAACGTCTTCCTTCTCTCCTTTGCTTATACTTCAATACATCACATTGCGCAATATAACGTTTTGCATGCTGTGTCTTTTTGCTGGCAATAGGGTGCAGTCAAGACTGCTCCGCAGCGCGACATGGAACGCCGCCGTCCTCATCGATGCGCGGCAATCTGGTCGAATTAATCTGCCTAAACTTGCGCTGGAGCAGCACGCGATGTCAGGCAAACCGAGCGCCCGAGCCGGTAACGGATCGGGCGCGAAGAACACGAAAACGGCCCGCGCGAGATAGCGCGGGTCCCACCATTCGAGGGCGTCACGAAGCTTCTGAGAGACGGTGTCAAACCCCTGCGGATCAGTAGACCCGCAGGGGTGTCTGGGTCAGTGACCCAGTCCCTGAGAGCGCAGGTCGTCGTAGCGGCTGCGGGCGATCAGCGCCTCGGTCTCGAGGCTGTCGAGTGTCTCGGGATGGGCGTCTTCATCAAACGCGGCGAGGTAGGCATCAAAGGCCATGTCGGCTTGCAGTTCGGCGAGGTCGATGGATTGTTCGAGTGTCATGGTGTGATCCTTTCCGTTGATCGTCGTTGGACGGATCGTGGAAAAGACCGGGGGCATGAGAGCGGGCTGCACCCGGCACGGGGCGGAATGAAATGGAGCACGCCGGGGGCAGGTTTGTTGTGAGCGGTGCACCGCAGCGCTCAAGGCGCAGCCGTCCAGAAACCTGCCCCCAGCGTTGCCGGCCGCTCGACCCCGGGCTAGCGATCTGAGAGGCCAACAGGTCGACGGAAAGGCGCGCGACGGTGGCCCTGACGTGAGACGTCGCCCCCCGGACGCATGACGTTGATCTGCGGTTTACACCCTCGCGGCAAAGGGTGAGTTCGGCACCCTGGCAGCCTCGCCAACACGACCCAAGCGCGGGTTGCTCGACTGAGAGAAGGGGTGCGCTTACCTCGCACAGTGGGCTCCCATTTTTCCCCTGCTGACTTTCGGCTCACCCTCGGGTTCGCGCGATCCACTCTGTCCCTCAACAGAACGATCAAAGCTGCTTCTGCGATCGATCCAGTCAGACTATCCGCCTCGGTGTCAGCGTCCGAAATATGCCGCATCCTTCTGACACGGGTTTCGGACCCGAACCGCTGCCATTCCTCATAACGAGAAATAGCCAGACCGCCGGAGCGGTCTGGCCCTTGGCTTAGGCGGCGTCTTTCGGGCCCCAGGGGATGACGGCCTGCAGGGACAGATCGTCCTGGTTCGCGGCCTTGCCGAGGTTGGCGTTGAAGCCGTGGTCGCGGATGGTCAGCGTGTAGTAGTCGGCACCGGTCTCCTTGTTCTGCTTCTTCCAGATGCCGCCGCACTCGACCAGCTTGCCGCGCGGGGAGCGGCCGAGGACGCGGTGCGTGGGGGCCATCGGGTTCGTGCTCGCGACGGGCTCGACCGTGATGTCGAGGTCGAAGGTCAGGGTCGAGATGGAGCCTGTGCCCTTGGCGGTCTCGATGTCGGCGCTGGTGAATTTGATGCAGTTCGTGGTCATTGCTCTTCTCCTTGTTTGCGTTGCAATGATGGTCACCTTGCAGCTGGCCAAGGCCCGGGCACACCGAAGGCGAAGCGTAGCGGAGAGGGGCAGGTGCCGGTCTTTTTGCTCCGCGAGGAATGACCCGCAGGGTCAGGGGAAAAAGATCGGCGGCAACCTTTGTGGACGGGACGACAGCTGCGACCAGCATGTCATGCAACTCAGACAAAGGGAGAAGTGCGTTGGCCGCTAAGGAAGGATGGTGAACAGCCGTCAAAGATGCCAGAGGGCGCATGTTGATGCATGGATCATAGCTGGAGCAGGCATTTTCGGATCCATGTCACTTGCCAGATTCCCGTCGCACCCACCTTGCGACGACAGCGAAAACTTGCTGTGACAAAGAAGTGCTACCGGGGGTATCGTAAGAGCGAAATTTTGGACCAAATCGTTTTCGGGCACAGACAAACTAAGCCGAAGTACAAGAAGTGAGGCAAAATAGCTTTGGAACTAGAAGAACTCGCAAAGCAGTGCCAAAACTGTGCACAGCATAGCCCAGTGATAGTCTTGGGCAGCGGGGCCTCGATACCGCATGGCATTCGTGGCATGGGGGATTTGGCCGTTTGGCTCCGCGATAATGTACAGGCCGACGATGGACCGGAAGTCGATGCCTGGACACTTGTTAGAACAGCCTTGGCCGCTGGAGATCATTTAGAAGCAGCACTAGAAAACAAGCCTCTACCCGACTCCTTGGTTGTCAAGATTGTCCGAAGTACCTGGGACTTCATCGCTCAGGGCGATTATAGCCTGCTCAAATCAGCTATAAAGACCGAGACCATTTTTCCGCTCCGCACCCTATTCACAGGTTTATTCCGAAGTACAAACCGCAATATCCATGTCGTAACAACAAACTACGACCGCGTTGCAGAGTATGCAGCCGATTCAGGCGGCTACATCCACAACACGGGTTTCCTTCCGGGCTATCTGCGACGGGCCGATGGGGCGGAGAATCTGATTTTCAAACAAGGGGCCAATTTGGCGCGGACGGTCACAGTCTGGAAAGTCCACGGGTCTCTTGATTGGTTTTCAGACCCGCATGGGGGTGTGATGTCGCTACCGATGACGAGCGAGTTGCCCGATGGTTTGGTTCCGTTGATCGTCACGCCAGGTGTAAGCAAATATCAGCGGACGCACGACGAGCCCTTTCGGAGCGCGATACAGGGCGCCGATCGTGTGTTGAGTGCCGCGACCGCATTCATTTGCATAGGATACGGGTTCCGCGACGGCCATATCCATCCGAAGCTGATGACGCGTTGTCGTGTGCATGACGTTCCCATCCTTGTCGCAGCGCGCACCTTAACGCCCGAAGCCAAGGATTTTCTCAAGAACAACGCCGGGCGTCACTACCTCGCGCTCGAGAACCACGATGAGGGGACGATGGTTTACAACCGTGACAGCCCAGACGGTATTGTTGTTACCGGGGGCAAATATTGGGAGTTGCCTGCATTGAACGAATTGATTGGGTTTTAGGAGGAAGAGTTGGGCATACTTGATTTCAACGATGATGAAAGTCTCGGCAAAATTATTGCCGTCGATACTGCCACTGTGACGGTGCGAGTCGATGAACTTGAACGCCTCAAACGGATTCAGGTCAATCGGTTGACCGCGATCAGAAGCTCGAAAGCCGGGCAGCACTTAATCGGGATAGTTTCGCGCATCACACGCAAAGCAGGTGACGAAACTGCAATAGACGGGTCTGAGGAGGATCCGGAAGCCGCGCTCCCCGAAAACAACCTCGTTCGGGTCGCTCTGATTGGAACACTCGTAGACAAGGAGGGGCTGAAAGAGAACGTCTTTAAGCGCACCCTAGAGACTGTGCCCGAAATCGATGCGGATTGCTTTTCCTTGGAAGGTCAGCGCCTGACAGACTTCATGCAGGTCATTTCGCAGGTTTCCGGCGACGGCCCGCAGCTTGATCTTGGTCGCTATGCTTTGGACGAGGACGCGCGGGCCTTCTTGAACGGCAACCGTCTGTTCCAACGTCATGCCATCGTGGTCGGTAGCACTGGCAGCGGCAAATCGTACACAACTGCGCGGCTCCTAGACCAGATTGCCGGTCTTCCACAAGCCAACGTAATCTTGTTCGATATCCATGGTGAGTACCAGACCCTCGATAGCGACGAGTTTCGGCATCTACGCATCGCTGGGCCGGGGGACATTGGACACGATCGCCGACTGGCCGACGGTGTTCTACATCTACCGTTCTGGCTTCTCGGCTATGAGGCATTGGTCGCTTTGTTTGTAGATCGGTCCGATCAGAACGCTCCGAACCAAGCCATGCTCATGACGCGCTGTATCACCGATGCGAAGCGCGCAATGCTTGATCCGGGAAAACACGCCGACATTCTTGCAAATTTCACTATCGATAGCCCCGTGCCTTTCGATATCGACAGTGTCCACAAGCAACTATCTGACTTGAACGAACAAATGGTTCCGGGCGCTAACAACAAGGATAAGCAAGGACCATACTTCGACAAGCTCAGCCGCTTAATCGCGCGATTTGAAGCCAAACGAAATGATCGCAGGCTTGGGTTCATATTTCAGCCGCCAGCAGCCTGTATGGATATGGCCTGGCTGTCGGAGGTAACGCATTTCCTGATAGGCGGGCGCGGATCGCAAGCTGATGGCAAGGGTGGGATCAAGATCATCAATTTCTCGGAAGTGCCGTCCGACATCCTGCCGCTCATGGTCAGCTTGATTGCTCGGCTGATATTCACAGTCAGCCAGTGGACGCCACCAGACAACCGTCATCCCATCGCATTGTTCTGCGATGAGGCACATCTGTATATCCCGGAGCGTGCATCGTCAGAGTCAGCCGATGAGATCTCTGTCGGGATTTTCGAGAGGATCGCCAAAGAAGGCAGGAAATACGGTGTTGGACTAGTGGTTATCAGCCAAAGACCATCCGAAGTGAACCGCACCGTTCTGAGCCAGTGCAACAATGTCATTGCGATGCGGCTGACCAACGGCGACGATCAATCCGTGATCAAACGGTTGCTGCCTGACAGCCTCGGCGGGTTTGGTGATCTTCTACCGGTCCTCGACATCGGTGAGGCATTGGTGGTCGGCGATGCGAGCTTGCTTCCGACGCGAGTTGTGGTGTCCGAGCCGCGCTTCAAGCCCAATAGCGCGACAGTCAATTTCTGGGATCGTTGGAGTGACGCGGCACCAGTTGCGGGAACGGAAGATGCCGTCCTTTCTTGGCGGAGACAAAGCAATCACTAGCCCTAGGAGCGATGAAAACAGTCAACGAGTATTGCCGCACATATTATGCTGGGACGATTCTACCGACCATCGCGGTAAGAGTATCGGGCGCAAGCTTGGAAGAAATTGCATCCAACTCCAAGAGGGGCTGCGACAGGTAAGGATGAAACTTCTCCGACATTAAATTCCCAGCTCCAGCGAACAGATCGACAGGTTCGCCAGATCGAATGTGCGCTAGTACCGTTTGAAGATCGGGGGTTTCGTCCCCGGCCTCCACCATCAGAAACCCGTCATGCAGTTCGACCGAAAACCCCTCACTTCTCAGTGCTAGCGCGAGGGTTGATGTCTTCACAGTACCGACCCGCGTCGCAATGACTGATGTATGCTCGCCAATGGTGTGTAGGTTATTGGCCCTAAACCCCAGCTGTTCATAGTGAGCACGCGCTTCCTCGAGCATCATCAAAGAGACTGTATCCATGTAAGCTGGGCTGGAATCCCCCTCGAGCACGGCGAACATTCGGTCGATCACTTTGTCATGAATGTCCCCCGCATCGCCGCCGAAGACGGGCGGCACACCAGCCTTCGCGGGTTTGACGACGATGACCTTTTCACGATCATGGATTTCTTGAACAACCCAACGTCGCCCAGAGAATATTAATAGCATCCCAGGGGCAAGAACATTATCGATCGGCAGGGTTCCAAGGTCCCGCCCCTCTGCGACCAACCGGAATTCCTCAGGCGTCTGAAACACCGCATAGAAGCTGTAATGCTCAACCAGTTTTTCGCCCGCGGGTCCCAAAAGCAACAGCCCGCTGCCGACCTGTTCGATCAAGCCGGTTTCTGGGTGGCCGATTGCACGCAACACATCTGCGAAGACTTCGGTTGTGACCTTCCGAAAGGGGCCTTCGCGGCAGAGCACATTGTAGACCACGCTTGCAGACGCACCGCCGCGCTGCGCTATGACTGACAGTATCTGGTGGACGAGCGTCGAGAGATGAAGCGCCTGAGGTTTTGGAGGTTCGCACCAGCCTTCCAGCAGCAAGTCTATCATCGCGATGGACCTGATCAGGCCGAGGCGAAGACGATCCACGAAACTGCTCTCCGGCGTCAACTTGGCTTCGACAGCATACTGCCTGAGAATGGCCGGCTGTCCTTCACGCCGGCCTGATCGGCCAAGCCGTTGTCGCAACGCGGCGACGCTGAATGGCGCACCGATTTGAGCCACGCAGGTCACGTCACCGATGTCGATTCCAAGCTCGAGCGTCGATGTGCAAACGGCTGTCGTCGGTTTCGCAGGGTCCTTCAAGCGCCGCTCAACGAAGTCACGGTGTTCTCGGGAGAGGCTCGCGTGGTGGGGATAGAATTCCTGTGGCAGGTGCTCCCGTTCGCAAAGCTCCCGCAACCGATCTGCGTAAATCTCGACCCGTTGACGCGCTCCGGCGAAGACCAGGTTGTCGCTGCCTCGAAGGTGTTTGAAAAGATGTGCTGCGATCGCGTCCGTTGCGGATGGGCTGTTTTCATCTTCATCGCCGGAAAGGTAACCGCGAAGCTGAAGCTTCAATTCAGCCTCGCCGCCATCTGCTTCGATCAGCTGGACAGCGTTTGCGGCGTCAGGGCGAAGATAGGCCTTAGCGAGGTCCATGTCGCCTAGCGTAGCTGACAGACCTATCCGACGGATTGGGCGCTTTATCGCGAGCTCGAGCCGTGTGAGCAGTGAACGAAGCTGGACACCGCGTTCGCTGTCCAGAACTGTGTGCAGCTCGTCGATCACGACCGCCCGTGTCGCCCCAAACAGGCGGGCAATTTCCAAACCGCGACGAATGAAAAGCGCCTCAAGGGACTCTGGGGTTATCAGAAGGATCCCTTTTGGAGATATCAACGCGCGCGTCTTGATGGATTGCGAGACATCTCCGTGCCAGGGAACAACCGGAAGCTCTGCTTCCTGGCAGATGCCCTCCAGCCGCATGGCCTGGTCCGTGATCAGGGCTTTCAGCGGACCGATGTAGAGCAGGTCGAAGCCGGTGCCGCCCGACGGCTCGTCAAGCACCTGTGAAATCAACGGCAGGAACGCCGCCTCGGTCTTTCCGCCCGCCGTAGAAGCTGCAACGATTAAATCGGCATTGGATTCGCAGATCGTCCGGATGGATCGCGCCTGGATGTCGCGAAGTTCGCGCCAACCTTTCTGGCGTATCCATTTCTGCACAGGCCTCGCCAGTTTGTCGAACGCACTGCTCATCGGCGTCAGAGCTTGAAGCTGATCAGATCATCGTCACCGGGGTCTTGGGCACCAGTCGACTCGTCTACCTCGTTCATGTCTTCGCCGAGGTCTTCGGAGACCTCGATCTTTTCGATCAGATCGCTCCACTCGACACCGGGGTTTTGCTCAAGCACGGAAAGCAGGTTCACGAATGCCGTCACCGTATTGCGCGGGGTGCGGAAGTAAGCTTCACCGATCCGGTCCGAACAATGCGCCATGAAGGCCTCGAGCGCGTCGTCCGGCAGAGCACCGGCATCGTCCTGCATGATCCGCCGCACATTGGCCAGAAGAACGAAGAGATCTTCAGGGGTCAGGCTGGCCAGCCGGACAACCGGTCCTGAAAGGTCGACCAATCCGTCCCGCGCGAAGGTGTTCTCGGCCAAACGCGATTGAAGGGCTTCGTAGCTATAGAGCCCTCGACGGGTGTTCATCAGAAACTCCGGGGTTCCACCCATAAGGAATCCGAGGTTCTCGGCGCTACCCTGCAGCACATCGTTCAGGATCCGGAGGATCTGTTCGTAGTTTGCATTGCGGGCCTGCGACGAAGTGAGCTTGTAGAGGTTCACCATCTCGTCGAGGCCGACCAGCAATCCTTTATACCCGGCCTCGCACACGAATGCCGACATCAGCTTCAGATGGTCATAGACACTGGCGTCGTCGATGATCGTTCGCACACCAAGTGCTTTGCGCGCGTCGGTGCGTGTCGCGAACTCGCCGCGCAGCCATCTCAGGGCTGCGGATTTCAACTCGTCGTCGCCGGTCTCATGGCCTTCCCAATATCGACGGATGACTTCGGCGAACTCAAACCCTCCGGTAAGTTCTTCAAAGTGGCCAAGGCGTTCACGAATGACGGTCCCCGTGGGCAAATCCCGTTCTTCAGCATCTCGGTGAGCCTGGCTGACAAATCGCTCCACCACGCTGGCCAATGCCCCGCCATCGGGCTTGGTCCGCGTCGAGAGGTTTCGGGCCATCTCGGCATACAGCCCGCGAGCTTGTCCGCCGGTCGCGTGAATGCGCCGATCTGGCGCTAAATCCGCGAACATCACGACCAGGCCTTTCTCCAGAGCCACGAGGCGGATCAGGTTCATGAAGAACGTCTTGCCCGATCCGTACTCCCCGATGATGAACCGGATCGCCGATCCGCCATCGGATATCCGGTCCATGTCCTTGACGAGCTCTTCAATCTCTCGGACGCGGCCAACCTGAATATGGCGCAAACCGAGTTTGGGCACGACCCCGGCCCGAAGCGCCTGTACGATTGCATCGCGTTCACGTGGTTTCAACTTAGACATCCCTGCCCTCCGCACTCATCTTTTCTTTTACCGCCTCCGCAATTTCCAGAGACACGTCATATCCATCATACTCGTCGAGCAGTGCTTCGTTGTAGGTCTCAAAAGCCCATTCATTCACGACTTCCAAAGCCCCGGATGCCATCAACCCATGCGAGGCGCAGATCGTCTCGAACTCGGTTTCAGACCAATGCTCTCGAGTGACCAGTTCGAGGACAAGGGCGCCGTGTTTCGGGTCAAGCCCTACCAGCTGGCTTTGGCTGGCAGGCGCGGAGGCACCACTTTCTTCCTCTTTGACATCGAAAATCTGACCGAGGACGGACGACACGCGCTCTGTGTCCGAACGAATTGCTGCGATCCGTGAAGCGTCGAGTTTCGGTCCGCTGGCTTTTTCGAGCGCGGGTATCGCTTCGCCCGGGCGACCCGGTTGCGACGCGCGAACAGTGCGTGGACCATCCGCAACTTCGCCAGCATGCAGGTCGGTGTAGGCAAGCGCAGGATCAAGTCCCAAAGCCTTGTAGATTTTCTCGATGCTTGCGACTTCGTCGGAGTGAATAATGCCATCGGCATGTGCTGCACCGACCAGCGCTGCCCGCATAGCGGCTTGGCTGTCTTGGCCCACCTCCTTCAGTTTGCGCCGCAGAAGCGTCATGTCCGGTGGCACGGCCAGGAACCATTCAAGGTTTGCACGCAGCCTGCGGCGTTCCTGATCGCTGAGGGCCGTGGCAGAAACCTGATCTTCCAACGCCCTGCGTTCAGGCTCCGCGATGCGACCATCAGCATGGGCGACTAACGACCCAAGTGCCAATTCGATCAAGGCGCTTCGATAGCTGTCGGAAACGTCCTCCAGTCTTTCGATGGGTTCGCCCAGACGAAACAGCACAACAGGCTCCTCCGTCTTGGGCGACCGGAGCGCAAACCGAGGGTCGGGCGCCAGACCGAAACCGAGGCGCGCGAGCGCGTCGGCGGCTCCTGTCATTTGCCGTTTTCCGATCTTCTCGTTCGTTTCTCCCTCCAGTCGTCCGATCACCTCCTCAAGCGGCACCAATCCCCCGCGATCGACGATATCGCTTGCCCAAGATTTCAAGCGGTCCATTTCCTCTGATGGGAAAGCATCCCAAAGTTCAGAGGGTAGCAAGGCATGCGCTTCCACACTTCCGCGGCCGTCAGGGTTTCGGCCCAGGAAGCGACTGAGCTTGTCGAGGTCGTTCATCACCTCGTCAGCCAGCTCTTGCGCAATCTCGACCGGCTTGCGCAAGCCGGAGATGTCGGGCACGGGTTTGCCATCCACGGTCGGATTGACTGACCCCTGAAACTCGCTGGAGGCGGCGCGATAGGATGCCGTGAGTGATTTCCGGGGTTTTGTCACTTTGAGCCCATCAGGAAAACGCCGATCAAACCGCATACGGAAAAGAGCGACGAACTCGTCACGGCACCGCGTCGCGGGAGTTCTCAGATTTGTTTCCGGATGGCAGATGAACCAACTCAGCAACCAGTCAGCCGTCAGGTTCTCGCCTTTGTCGATCCGAGCTCCGATTGCGTATTTGAGTGAGAACGGAAGTTCCCAGCCCTGCTTCTCGAAAATCGGTTCGATAGCGTCGAGGTCGGTTTCGGCAAGCATCGCAATGTCGAGGAACTCACCCAAATAGCGCCTGACGGAGTGGTTGTCAGGGTAAAGTGACTGCAGCCGCCGAACTTCCTGGACGATATCCTTGGCATCTTCGTTGGACTGATCGACGAAGAAGCGACGCTCCAGCCCGTAGAAGTACAGGAACATGTATCCGGGGTTGTAGGAGGCGTCGTTGCGCCCGCTGGCCAACCAGTCGAGGTAGGTCGCCCGGCACTGAGGTGAGATATCCGCGTATCCGGGCCAGTAAGGCATACCTTCACCAGCTTTGTCGGCTCCAGAGCGCGCGACAGACAGAGACGGATCGATATAGGCTCGGCACTTGTCACGATACCCGTAGGTGTTCAGCAAGGGAGCCGTGCCGACATAGACCATCCCGCCGATGTTGCGGCCGGCGACGCTAGCTGTTTCATAAGACGGGACCCACCCGCTTTTCGATGATCGGACCGATGCGCTCGATGCCACTCGCGAGGGCTGATTTCGTTCAGCGGCCGCGGCAAGTGCCGGCGCCGCAGACTTTCCAGCCCGAACGATTTCAGCGTAGTCCTGCTTTGGTGGGGAGTAAGCCTGCACGGCAGCCGGCTGTTTGGACGCGTTGGCTTCGCGAGTTCGTTCGCGCTCACGCTCGATACGCTTGTCGTAGGCACTTGGGCGCGGCACCGGCTCAGGTCGGGGGGGTAGATTTTCGGAACTCCCCTCAGCTTGCGCCTTTGCAGCGACTTTCCGCGATCTCCGTTTTTCTTGCCACCAGACCAGAATGACGGGAACACCAAATGCAAACAACATCTGGCCGCCAATCGGCCAACCCTGAAGCATTGTGGTCACCACGACCATACATAAGAAAAAATACAGGACGAGAAAGAATGTAATTCGGAAAAACTTGATTATTGAAGACATTATCGGAACCCTCTCCGAACCACACTATTTTGCACAGCCATCTTTGCAACGACTAACGTCATGGTTGAAGCACTTCCCATGCTTTATGCTTGATTGGGCCGATGGCCACATACATCTGTTCGCACCGTTGCGGGCACACCCCTGCCCCAGTGACCGTAACCGGAACGGCCGAGATGAAGCGTTGCCACGACCATGCGACGGCTGGTCGGGCTGGCTCCGGAGGAGACGGCCGGGCCAGCGGCACGTCGCAGGGAGAGGCGGCGTTTCAGCTCGGGGAGGGCGGCTGCGCGCAGCCGACCGAGTAGGGCGCGGTCCTGGCCAAAGGGCGGGAGGGGCCAATGTTCCCCTTGAATGCTTCAACTTAAGAATCAAAAGTTACTTCAACGGCAGGGCCATTGAGACAGGCGGAACACACTTTGATTGAGCTGAAAATCGAACTGGTTGGCATCAAACCACCCATCTGGCGCCGTATCGTCGTGCCGAATGACATCAGCTTGGACATCCTGCATTCCGTTCTCCAGGGCGCTATGCCTTGGCAAGACTATCATTTGCATGAGTTCGAGATTGGCGAAGACAGGTTCGAGGCCCGCGACGAAAGTGACGACAGCTGGGACCCTACCGATGGGCGGAAGGACGAGAAGAGGTTTACTCTTGGAAAGCTGGTCAAGAAAGGCAGTCAGTTCACATACACTTATGATTTCGGCGATGGCTGGCGGCATCTCGTCACCGTTGAGAAGTTTAGCAAACCAACCGGAAGACCAGATCTGGACTTTCCCGCCTGTGTTGACGGAGAGCGAGCCTGCCCGCCAGAGGACTGTGGAGGACCCTACTCTTACGAAGAGTTTCTCGACGCGCTGACCGACAAACACCACCCGGAACATCGCGATACAAAGCAATGGGCGGGCGCGTTCGAACCGGAAGTGTTCAGCGTGCAGCAAGCCAATGCTGCCGTCGGTGCGATGTTTGTATGGGCAAAAGAACGCCACAATCGAAAGTGAAACCTGACTCTGGTTTGGCGCAGCGGCTTCGACAGGGGCACATAGCTTCGACTGTTCGATCCGAATGGCCGGATGTCTTCTCAGCCCTCCGAGGGCATCCACGCCCTGCTTTGCTGGTGAGCTTCAGAGCTGACAACCACCAGTCTCTTTGAAAATTCCAGAATTTGTCGATCCTTGACGGACTATCTCACAGGTTATCACAGAAACAAGTGGCGGCATCTTTAAAAATACATCATTATGTCGCCCATGAGTGGACAAGAACACGAAAAACTAAAGAGTCTTCTTGAGGCTGTCCCCACGGGGTTCCTCGTGGACTCCGCCTGGCTGGAGCACCACGGGATAGGTCGGCGTTCGTCCTACGGCTATGTGCAACGCGGCTGGCTAGAACGCCTAGGACGCGGAGTGTTCCGCCGTCCCGCACCAAGCAGCGCCACCACGAATACGCTCGACTGGAAGACCAGCCTGCTCTCGCTCCAGCACATCATGCACTACCCTGTCCATATCGGGGGGGCGACGGCATTGGGCCTGCAAGGCTATGCGCACTACCTCTCACTCGGCGACAAGAGCACAGTCTGGCTCTACGGCTCAAAAATCCCCAACTGGCTCGAAAAACTGCCGCTCAACACCGAACTCCGCACACGCAGCGTATCGCTGTTCTCCGATCCAGAGTTGGGTGTCAATGACGCGCGAAATAATCTCAACGAGACAGCATCGTCCCTGCCATGGGACTGGAAACTGGTGATGTCCTCGCCGGAACGCGCCATCCTCGAAGCGCTTGACGAGTTGCCGGATCAGGAGAGCTTTCACAACCTCGACATGGTGTTCGAAAGCCTGACGACGTTGCGCCCAAGAACCCTCTCGGCACTGCTCAGAAGTTGCAAGAAGATCAAGGTCAAACGCCTGTTCTTCGTGTTCGCCGACCGCCACGACCATGCCTGGCGCAAGCGTCTCGATCCGGAAGACTTCGACCTCGGCAGCGGGGATCGCGCATTGGTCAAAGGCGGCAAGATACATCCACGCTACAGGATCATGGTGCCCGAAGAGTTTGTAAGAAAGGAACGTGGTGATGGCGCGTGAAGACTATGCCGCCCAAGTGGCCCTGCTCGTACGGGTACTTCCATATGTGGCGAAGGAGGAGATATTTGCGCTCAAGGGCGGGACGGCCATCAACCTCTTCTATCGCGACCTTCCGCGCCTCTCGGTCGATATCGATCTGACCTATCTGCCTGTCAAGGACCGCGCCGACAGCCTCGTCGAGATCAACGACGCGATGGACCGGATTACCGCCGCCATCGAAGGCGGCATCGCCGGCGCCAAAGCGCAGCGAATTGCCGGCGGTGGCGGCGGCGCCACGCGTGCGCTCGCCCGCCTCGGCACAGCCGAAATCAAAATCGAAACCTCCCCCGTTACCCGGGGCGTCGTGCATGATCCGGAACAACGCGAAGTCTCCGAAGCCGTCGAGGAGGCGTTCGGATATGCGACGATGAACATCGTCTCCTTCGAGGATTTGTTCGGCGGCAAGCTACATGCGGCCCTAGATCGCCAGCACCCGCGAGACCTCTACGACGTTAAACTGCTCTACGAGAACGAAGGGTTTACCGACGAGTTGTTCCGCACGTTTCTGATCTACCTCGCGAGTTCACCACGCCCGCCGCACGAACTGCTGAATCCAAACCTGATCGATCTAGATCAGCCCTACGCGCGGGAATTCGAGGGCATGACGAAGGAAGCAGTCGACCTAACGGAATTGGTCTCAACGCGCGACCGCCTGATCGGTGATATCCAATCCCGCTTGGATGAGGGCGCGAAGAGGTTTCTGAGAACCCTGCATGACGGCGATCCAGACTTCGACGCGATCGACCGCCCTCAAGCGGCCGAGCTTCCAGCGGTCCGATGGAAGCTCATCAACGTGAACAAGCTGAAAGCAGAAAACCCCAAGAAGCATGCCGCCCAAGGGGAAGAGTTGGAGAAGCTCCTCGGCTGAAGATGGACCAGAGATGACTGATTTCGAGAACGACCCCGACTACGAAGAATGCCTTGTGACCTTTTTTGATGTCCTCGGTTTCAGGAACCTCCTGCACACGCGAAGCGGTGCAGAGATCAGGCACTTGCTTTCGATGTTTCGCAGGGTGTCCGAAGGGGATGCCACGCCGCCCACCCGCTCCGACGAGATGCGGATGATCAGCGAAGTCCATGCAGAGATCGTGTCTGACGCGATCGTAAGAACCAGAACCATTGAAACTCAGTACCAGGCTGGCCCTTTGGTCTGGGAACTCATCGATCTGCTGCACATCCAGATCGAATGCGTGGCGAACGGCATAATGGTGCGCGGCGCGATGACCATCGGCCCTATGCATCTCGGCATCGACTTCAGTGGTCCGGTGTTTGGGCCTGCCCTCGTTCAGGCTTATTTCATGGAAGAAGGCGAGGTCATCTTCCCGCGCATTGCGATCCATGAAGATGTCATCGAACGCCACCGACAGGACCAAACGCTTTGGCGGGAAGGACATTCCTATGAGGATGAAGAGCGTCACCTGAACAACCTCCTGCGCCAGGACGAGTCAGGCCTCCACTACATCGACTATCTTCGCGCCAGTCTGAGCGAGCTCGACGGCGAATACGCCGGCTGGATCGAGTTTCTGGGTAGGCACAAAACGTTGGTGGAGAGCGGTCTCGCCGACAGTCCCAACGCGACGGTGCGGCGCAAATACAGCTGGCTCAAGAACTACCACAACGCAGTCATCGACGAGAACATAGCAAACCTGGAACCGGGCGCGATGACCGAGGATGGGGACCCTTGGGAAGCTCTGTTCAGAGGGCTCAGGATCGAAGCCTGAGTTCTCTCAACAAGTCACAACTGAGAGCGTCACGAAATGTCCACGACATGCCTCACCGTTTGGCCAATACGGGGATCGCCAGCCCGCAACCATTCCTATGACCCGCCATCCAGACCTGCGTCCTCCAACTGCTCCCGCTCTGGCAGATCCGCGAGAGTCTCCAGATCAAATGCAACAAGGAACTGCTCGGTCGTCACAAATGTGTATGGCGCACCGCGGCGCGGCGATCGTGGCCCGGTCCCGATCAAGTCGCGCGCATGCAGCCGACCGATCAGGTCGCGGCTGATCTCCTTGCCGAAGATGTCCTTGAGCCCGTCGCGCGTGATCGGCTGGTGATAGGCGATGGCGGCCAAGACCGCGACGTCGAATTCACTCAGGTCGAGTAGCTGATCCTCGACATCCGCGGCGACCCGGATCGCGGGAGCGTAGGCCGCCCGCGTCCGAAACATCCAGCCGCCAGAGACCTGGGCGATCTCGAAGGCCCGCCCTTCCAGATCGGCGACGAGATCCTCGACCAACAGATCCACCGAGACCCCCTGCCCCACGACGCGGGCGAGGTCTTGGCGCGGGACAGGCGAGGCGGAGGCAAACAGCACCGCCTCGATCCGGCGCATCCATTCCCGCCAGCGCAGCTCAGGCGGCAGGTCGGCCAACTCACGGTCCAGGTCCGGCTCTGAACGATCCTTCGCCATCGCTACACCCCGTAGAGCCGAAACGTGTCTCGCCCTGTCAGCTCGCGCACCGCGCCGAGATCGACCAGTCGGTCGCAAAGCCGCCGCGCGGCGCGATCCGACAAGGGCAAGGCCAAAGGTGCCACGGCATCGCGGGTGAGGAACATCTCGACAGCGGCATCCGCTCCCTTGGCGCGAAGCTTTGGCGCAACGGCCTTTAGGTGTGCCGCCCGACGCGCGAGGTCGGCGGAGAGACGCACAGCCTCGACCGCCGATAAGATGAGTGCCCGATGACAGACGAGACGCAAATCGTCGCCCTGCTTGCGCAGGTCGGCACGTTTCAGACCCGCGGCCAACAACGGCACGAGATGATCCCAACCGAATGTTTGGGCGAGAGCCGCATCCGCGAGGACCAGCGAAGCTACGTCAGCGCGTGGCGCCTCCGTCAGCACCGCCTCCAGCACCATCGCGGCCCGAGTCACCGGCGCCCCCTTCCCTGCATTGAGCCACATCGCGATCTTGCCCGACTCGAAGGCCGGCAAGGCTCGATCCAGAGCCTTGGTCGACACCGGCCGCTCCACCGCGCGCCGCCAGGCGAGGCAGGTCTCGCCAGCCGGTCCCGGCAGATCGCCAGAACGCAACAAATGCACCGCGTCGCGCAGATCCCCTGCTCTCTCCAGGCGCCCCGAAAACGCGACACAGGCCTCCGCTGCGCGCAGCGCGAGCCGATCCCGCAACAAGGCTTGGGGCACCTCCTCGCGCTCCAGCACAACATGCAGGTGGCTCAGCGCTGCGCCCGACAAAAACGCAACATCTTCAAGGCTTTCAGCCCGCGCTGAGGTGACCCAGGCGGGCATCCGGGGTAATGTGTCGAGGTCGCTGGTGTGATCGAGCCGAGCATATGTCATGCTTGGAGCCTACGTCATCGCGGCGCTTTTCACCAGAAAATAGCGTTAGAACCGCCGCAGCCTGCAAGATCGCGCTATGTCCAATAAGTTTGCATTATCGGACATCAAGAGATATGCTAGGACGCAGTTTAATTTCACCACCGGATTCACTGGAAAATGCCCTCAGAGGACGAGAAGTCGACATCATCAAACTCTGGTGCGTTTTGTATCGCTCAGAACGGCGACAGCGATCAAGAAAAAAGCGACGACATCTCCCTACCCGCCCACGTCGCGGGATCCGGCAGCCTTGATCGCCTGGTCGACGCCGCCCGAGATTATGCGCGCGCCGCAGCTTCTGACAATACGCTGAAAGCCTATGCCAAGGATTGGGCGCATTTCGCGCGGTGGTGTCGGATGAAGGGCGCGGAGCCTCTGCCCCCGTCGCCTGAAATGATCGGGCTTTATCTCGCAGACCTGGCGTCCGGAGCGGGCCCCTCCCCTGCCCTATCGGTCAGTACCATCGAACGTCGCCTCTCCGGCCTTGCCTGGAACTATGCGCAACGCGGCTTTGTCCTCGATCGTAAGAACCGCCACATCGCAACAGTGCTGGCCGGGATCAAACGCAAACACGCCCGTCCGCCGGTGCAGAAGGAAGCGATCCTGGCCGAGGACATCCTCGCGATGGTCGCCACCCTGCCCTACGACCTGCGCGGGCTCAGGGACCGCGCCATCCTGCTCCTCGGGTACGCCGGCGGGCTCCGCCGCTCCGAGATCGTCAGCCTGGATGTCGGAAAGGACGACACGCCCGATTCAGGCGGCTGGATCGAGATCCTCGACGACGGCGCCGTGCTGACGCTCAACGCCAAGACCGGCTGGCGCGAGGTCGAGATCGGTCTGGGATCGTCTAACTCCAGCTGCCCTGTGCATGCGCTCGAGCAGTGGTTGCACTTCGCCAGGATCGACTTCGGGCCGGTCTTTGTCGGCACCACTCGGGGTGGAAAGAAGGCCCTGGAGACAAGGCTGAACGACAAGCATGTCGCGCGGCTGATCAAGCGAACGGTCCTGGACGCCGGCATCCGATCCGAACTGCCCGAAAAGGAACGCCTGGCACTGTTCTCTGGCCATTCTCTGCGCGCAGGTCTCGCCAGTTCGGCCGAGGTGGACGAGCGGTATGTGCAGAAGCACCTTGGCCACGCTTCGGCACAGATGACCCGCCGCTACCAACGCCGCCGCGACCGCTTCCGCGTGAACCTGACGAAAGCCGCTGGATTGTAATCTTGCGAACTGTCATCCTGTCATTAATCCTTGGCCGGTCTGAGCTGATGAAGTCAAGAAGATCTGCATCTTCAGCCTGCTCGGTGTCGGGAACGGGCTCAGGCAAGGGCTTCAACGCACCATCGTCCTCGTCGTCGCGTGCGTTCGCGCCAAGCGCTTGACCAGCAGAAGTGATTTCCGTACCGTGGCCGATACCATCCGCGTAACTCCCCGTTGAAAGCTCAGCGCCCTGCTGTCGGTTCACAGCTGAAGACATCAGCGTATTCCCGAGGCTCATCCTCGGGCCGGACAAAGCCGCGATTAACGACAAGCTCGCCATGCGATAAAGCGTCACAAAAGCCCCTGCCCGCGCGATCTCTTCATCGTCGAAGATCAACGGCCGAGTCTCGAGCTTCTCCATCGCAATTTCCAACTCGCCAAGTCGCGCGTCGACTTCCTCGGGGAATTCATCCTGGCCCTCGTATTCCTCTTCGAGCGCCCGGTATTCGGCAAGAAGCTTGGCATGGGCCGCGCCTTCGTCATCCGTCATCGGTGCCGGGTCTCCGCTCAGCCGCCGCAAACCGTGGCTGTAGCCATAGGGCAGGTCGAGCGAGACCTCGATCCATTTCCAACCTTCGGTCGCAATGGCTTCGGCTTCAGCCTGAAGCTTCTCGCTGACCAGACGATCGAACAGGGCGGGGTCTTCCAGCCAGCCGCCGTCATCGCCCTGGAAGAGGTCGTGCAACATGGTGCCGCCAGCAGACTCATAGGCATCGATGCCGACAAAGACAGCACGACGATCGGATGCCCGCACCGAGGTTTCCGTCAGCATCCGCCGGATCTGATAGGGCTCCTTGTTCCAGGACGAGCGGATCGCCTCCCAGACCTGAACCTGGCGCTCATGATCCGGGTTAACCGTCAAGGCCATCAGCTGCTCCAGCGTCATTTCATCCTCGGCATAAAGCTCGAGCAGGGCAGGGGCCACGACGGCGAGTTTCAAGCGCTGTTTGATCACCTGCGGCCTGACGAAGAAGGCGGTTGCGATCTCTTCGTCGCCCTGACCCTTCTCCTGCAGCGCCACGAAGGCGCGGAACTGATCGAGTGGATGCAGGACAGCGCGCTTCATGTTCTCGGCGAGCGAGTCGTCTTCGGCGAGGATCGTGGACTTCGCATCCCGCACGAAGCAGGGAATGGGCGTCGTCTTGGCCAGGCGCTTCTGCTTCACCAAGAGTGACAGGGCCTGGAAGCGCCTACCGCCAGCGGGTATTTTGAACTTGCCTGTCTCGGACCCATCATCCGCCAGAACGGGCCGGACGCACAGGCTTTGCAGCAACCCGCGGCGGGCGATGTCTTCGGCCAGTTCCTCGACCGAGATGCCGGCCTTGATGCGCCGGACGTTGGACTGGCTCAGCACGAGCTTGTCGAAGGGAATGTCCCGGAACGGGGACTGGGTGACTTTCTGGGCAGGTTTCGCCATCAGATCTCCTCCACGACGGGCGCCGGAAGCCACTCTTCCGATCTCACTTCCCGTCACCCTCAAACCAACAACCCTTTCCCTCTCATATTCTGACGCTCGCGAGGCAGGACTTTAACAGCTGTTAAGTCGACAGTCCCGAGGTGGCGGAAAAGTACGCAGTCTCTCAACCTTAACAGCTGTTAAGCTGCAGATCGTCGCCCAATCAATGCCATGACCATCGGCCCACAGGAGAACTCGCCGGCCGCAGCTTTGGCAGTCAGAGCTCGCAAGTATCCACCAGGCGATCTTATGTCGGCGAAGCGTTCCAGCATCGCAGCAACGACGATCGACGCTTGCTCCGGACCCATGAACCGCTGTGCTTCTTCCCATGCAGACGCACTGATCCCCATGGCTGGCCGCACATGGCCCGCCGCATCGAAAAGCTGATGCCAATGCCGGATCTCACCTTGGTAGAAGGTCTTCAGCGAGGGACATGCCGCTATCACTAGGTGAAGCGGGATCTTTGGCAGATGTCTTGTGTCCTGTTCATCAACGTCAGCCACCGGCTCATTCGTATCCACATCTGGCACACCCGCCGCCGCCCCGCTTTTTTCTAAAGCCGGCTCAAAATCTATAGATTCTTTATTTGAATTATGATGGTGACGCTCAGATTGGGCATCATTGGTGTTCATTTCTTCTGTTTCAGGGCCATCAATGATGTTGCGTGCCTGGTCAAGGAGAGCTTCAAGATCGGCTCGATAGGCCGCGAGGTCCTCAATTGAAAGCTTGCGGCGAAGCGCGCGGGCTGTGAGGGCAGCCTTGTCGCGAAGCTGATCCCAGAAGCCTAGGCCTGGCTGCATCTCGTCTCCGAACTCGGCGAGGGCCGCGAGATCGCGTCGCATGAGGCTTACGACCTCTCTCAGGCGCCTGACGCGCTCCTCAGCCTCACGTACGGCCTCTGCGGCCCGTGCTATCTCCTCGGACTGGCAGTAGAGCGGGGAAAGATCGAAGCCAAAGGCGACGCGGTCTTCGCCGTGCTTGCGGACGTAGCGCTTCCCATTGGGGCTATCGCGCCGCTGGAGCAAGCCAGCCTCGACGAGACGCGCGAGGTGACGACGCATCGTTGAGCACGGCATGCCATTCAGGCGCTCGCAGATCGCCTTGTTCGAGGGGAAGACGACCATCTCGGCGTTCCCGCCAAGCGCATCGTCCGGAAAGAAGCTGAGGAGCCCCTGCAAAACAGTCAGATCACGTTCCGAGACCCCAAAGGCCGCTTGCGCCTTGGAGAGCTCGCGCAGGAGTTCCCACTTGTTAACGGGTCTGGCCGGAACAGATGCCTCGGGTCGCTCGATGACGCGCAAATGAGCGTGCGAAATCGGCCGCATAAACGGCGAAATTGGTGTGTACTCCATGAAAATGTTCACGAAGACAAAAATTCTAGGGCCCGCGAATCGCTTTGCGCTTGCGGGGTAGGGGCCAGAACGCTACATTCAGAAGTGCGAAAACTGAGATTTTGTAGCGGGCTGATCCCGGTGCGAAACCTTACAAAGGTCTCGTGAAGCTAGCTTCTCGGGGCCTTTTTCTTTTTGCCTGTATCGTGCCTCCTTCTTGTTGGTTGCTCTTCCTCAGTCTTCTGAACGCTTCCAGCGCTCATGAAGCTCGGTAATCAGCTTTGGGGCATTGCCCTCCAACCAGCTGATAAAATCAGGTTCATCCGTAGTCAGATCGAGTTTAAGCTGCTTGCCTTGGCGGCTGGTCTTGACCGTCGCAGCTCCGACACCGGGGATCGCCAAAGCAGGCACGCCTTTTCTAGACGGGCTTGCTTTCTTCTCTGCGCTCTTCGCGGCTGCCAGAACTGCGAGAAACGCACGCTCAGAAACCTCATCGACCGAGCCGGAACTTTCGGACTTGGCTGCATGAGCTACGGCTTGCAGTTGGTCTCGATCACCGTCGTAGGCACCCAAAGCCTTTTTGAGCTCTTCCCATCTCGGGCGACCAATCCCGGGAGCCGCACCAATTGCCTGGATGAGTTCCTCGCCGACCGTCCGAACGACACTCAAGAGTTGTGAAACCCCGGCTTCGTGGAGGTTAAGGACTTCGGCGACACCTCGATTGGTGCGCTCAGCCCCTTCCAAATGATCACCGTCCAGAAGTGCCGTCGCAACGAGCGCACGCTCAATAAAGCTCAGATCACGACGCTCTTGGTTCTCGAGAAGCTGATCTCGAAGCGCTTGATCACTCTCAACCTCTGTGACGATGGCTCGAACTTTGATACCGAGTTCGCGACATGCTTCCAAGCGTCTGCGGCCATAGATCAGGTTGTAGCGATCGCCTTCCAGTGGGCGCACCAAGACGGGCACACGCTGACCGTTCTTGGAAATAGAGTTCTTCAGGCCCTCAACTTCAATCTGAAGCCTGTCATCCAACCGTCCTTCGGTAAGGATCTGCGCCGGATCGATCTCAAATACACCGCCACGCAGTCGGCGCCCTTCAAGAGCGTCAGGAGCGTTGCGAAGGGTCTGCAGCGGCAGGCCAAGTTTAGGCTTTCTTGCCATTCCGACCCCATGTGTTCTGGATGATTTCAGCGATCTCATCGTTCACTGCGTTCATGGATTCGATCGCACGATCAAACGTCTGACGCGTGAAGTCCTTTTTGTCAGCTTCGTAGAGCGTTTGCTTGGTCAAGCCGGCATCAGATATTGCGGTCGATTCAACCATGTGATTGGTCAGGACCGACCTCCCAAACAGCCCGCGAATGAAGGCGATGACTTCGGTTTGTGGCGCGTCGCCGACTTTGTATCGCGTTGGCAAGAAGCGCAGCCAATCGAAGCGCAGATTTGCGCCTGCATCCCTGATCACTCCCAGGAGATCCGCAGTCATTCGCAGGAATTGAGACATCGACATGAGGTCAAGCATCTGCGGGTGAACCGTCACGAGGACACCCGAGGACGCAGAAAGTGCTGACATCGTCAAGAAACCAAGCTGCGGCGGGCAGTCGATCACAACAACGTCGTAGTTTGCTTCAACACTATCGAGTGCGTCATGAACTCTCGCGAAGAACGCCTTCGCTCCGCCTCGCTGGATAGCAGCAGGCGTCTCGTGCTCGAACTCCATGAGTTCAAGGTTGCCCGGGATAAGATCAAGGCCGCGGATGTAAGTCTTGCGGATCACTTCGGCGATCGGAACCGGATCGTCGTAGCGAACGGCATCATAGAGGGTTCCGCCCTCCATAAGGTCGAGTTCTGGCTGGATTCCATGAAGAGCCGAAAGAGATGCTTGGGGGTCGAGATCGATCGCAAGAACCCTGTACCCCTTTAGCGCCAAGCGCTGAGCGAGGTGAGCAGACGTCGTCGTTTTGCCGGAGCCGCCCTTGAAGTTCACCACTGATATGACTTGAAGCTCGTCACCGTCGCGACGCCCAGGCACGTAAGTTCCAGACTTTTTTGCATTTCCTTCAAGCGTCTGCCGGATTTCCCAGATATCGTCGAGCGTATAGCGGCGATGACTTCCCGCCGTCGTCTCGACGTCAACGATCTTTCCTTCTCGATGAAGCTTCCGAAGATAGGTATGGTCGACGCCAAGGAGCTCAGCAGCTTCGCCGCTGGTCAAAGTGCGCATCACCTTCTTTGCATCTGGTGGGAAGTGCGCAGCGCGCTGAGCATGCAGGTTCGACGCGAGAAGTTCCGCGTAGTGCCCGATGGCGATATCAAGATCCTGTTCTGCTTCGCTCAT